>CAUJGC010000024.1 GCA_963169075.1 Myxococcota bacterium | reverse complement strand
AGCTCCCCCAGGACCCCCCTCCAGGATCACCCCCAGCCCCCCCGCGACGCAGAGCCGGAGCCGGAGCACCGCCACCTCCCCGCGAAGCTCCGGCGCGGCGGCGAAGAGGCGCGGCGCGTCCTTCGATGTCGTCAGCAGCGGCAGCCCCTTCGCCGCCAGCGCCGCGATCTCGTCCCTCGTGAAGCGGTGGTGATCCCCGAAGCGCGCCACCTCCGCCACCTGCGCCCCGGCGCGCCGCGCCGCCATCACCACCCGCTGCGGCGCCCCGGTGGCGCAGACCAGCAGACACCTCCCCAGCTCGTCCCAGCGCGCCACTGCCCCGCCGCGCCACGCCTCCACCGCCACCCCCGAGCGCACCTGCGCCCGCGCGTAGAGCGCCCCGTCCAGCCGCCCCGCAGGCGGCGCCGGCACCCCCAGGCACCCCCCGTCGTGGTACCAGAGCGTCGCCTCCGCCGGCACCTCCCGCAGCGTCAGCCGCAGCGGCCCGCAGGGCAGGGCGCGCTGCCCGGCATCCCCCGGCCCCACCGCCACCACCACCGCGTCCGGCGCCACCCGCCAGTGCGTCCACCCGTCATCCAGCACGACCCGCGCCGCCTCCGGCGCCCAGCGCGCTGCCCCCGCCGCCCGATCCGACCCCACGATCACCCTCAGCCGCTCCCCGACGTCCCGGGGCAGCCTCCGCGCCGCCTCTACGGCCTCCACGCCCTCGTCTCCCCAACACCCGACCTCATCCTGGACGCCGGGGCCCGGCCAGGCAAGGCGAGGTGCCCCGCCTGGCCCGCGCAGCAGCAACGCCGCCGGGCCGCGCGCTGCGGCCTCGGCGGCCAGGAGGCGGGCGATGGGGCTCTTGCCGCTGCCCCCGGCCCTCAGCGCCCCCACGGCGATGACGCGCCCCCCCAGCTCCGCCCGGCGGAGCCAGCCGCGGGCATAGAGCCCGCGGTGCGCGCGCACCCCCGCTGTCCAGAGCGCGTCCAGCACCGCTGCGCTCAGCCCTTCTGCCCCGAGGTCCGCTTCTCCAGCAGCGTCTTGGCAGCCTTCTGGAGCTGCGGGTTGATGTTCCGGTCCTTGACCATGCTCTTCAGCTCCGACGGGCGGACGTAGTTCAGAAACTTCAGCCCGGTCTTCAGGTGGAGCTTCGGGTTCTTGATCAGCCGGATCAGGAGCTGGTAGTCCCGCATCGCGTCGCGGCGGCCCGCGATGAAGTTGATGATCCCCTCGGGCAGGTTGCGGTTGCCTGCGTAGTCGTAGATGTCCTTCATGTCCACCTTCGGGGACTGGAGCGCCGCCATGTGGACCAGGCGGTTGGGGTCGCGGATGAGGATCGCGCGGTCCTCCTTGGAGCCCAGCGTCGCCAGGCGGACCTTCTGGGCGATGTTCATCTTGCCGATGGCGGCCTGGCGCCCCTTGATCGTCTCCTCCTCGGCCTCCACCCGCTCATCGATCGCCTCGGCGGTCACGCCGGCCCGCGCCTCGTCCTCGCCGCGAGCGACCGACTCCTGGAGGATCGCCGCGAAGGCTGCGTCATCGGCGCCCGCGCCCTGCTGCTGCTGCGAGGGCGGGCCCTCGGTGGTGAGCGCGTGGACGACGCCCTCCAGCCCCGGGTAGGGCGTCAGATCCAGCTTCTCCCGGAGCGCGAACTCCAGCACCCGGTCGATGGCGCTCTGGCGGGTGTTGGGGTTGAGGTAGAGCTGCTCGATGATCGCCGGAGCGCGCATGAAGCGCGTCTGGAAGTCCGCGATGATGTCCGTCAGGCGCGCGTCCCCCGCGCTGGCCGCCCACGTCACCGAGACATCCGACACGTGCGGGTTGGTGATGAGGAGCTGGAAGAGTCCCTCATCCTGGATCCAGGCCCGCACGCAGTGATCCAGCACCGCCGCGGGCAGCTCCGCCCGCGCGATGGTCGTCTTCATCTCCGGCGGGAGGTCCTGGAAGGTCTGCGCTGCGGTGCTGCGGAAGCCCTCCTCCGGGTCGAAGCGGAGCTGGTAGAGGACCATCGCCAGCTGATCCGGGCTGATACCCGGCACGAGCCCCTTCGCGCCCATGTCCCGCAGCGGTGGCGGCGCCTTCGGGTCCACGTGGCGGAGGAGGTTCTTGGGGAAGGCGTCCAGCTCCAGCGGCGCTTGCGAGAGGTGCTCAAGAGATGACATGGGGGCTCCACCGGGTTGGGGTGATCTCGGCTGCGCCGGCGCCTGCGCCGCGCGCTTCAGCATCGATTATACGCCCCAAGCCCGGGAGGCGGCAATGGGCCGCTTTGGGCTTGGCTTGTGCGGGGAGGTAGGATATAGACCCCCATGACGCTCCCAGCGGAGCCCATCTGATGTTTCAGGTGGGATATCCACCTGGAATCTTTATCTCTTGAGGTGTTGTGATGAGAGGTCTTCGCGGTGCTGCGCTCCTGCTGGTGATGGCGCTCCTGATGGGAGCCTGCGGTGAGGAGGAGCCGTCGTCGGAGCCTGGCGCGTCGGGTCAGGAGGAGATCCCGGCGGGCGGAGAGGATCTGGGGTTGGGCGGGGTGGAGAACCCGAAGGCGGACGGGTTCTTCGGGAGCGCGACGACCTGCAAGCCGATGCCCGCGCTGGAGCCGCTGAACGACCCGGCCATCGTCGTGAGCCTGGACGGGCTGACGCTGCACCTCTGGGATCGGGCGGGGAGCTATGACCGGGTCTTCCCGGTGGGGGTCGGCGCGATCGAGGATGGCGTGAGCTTGACGCCGACCTCGACGGAGCTGCCCACGGGGACCTTCTACACGAAGACGGACGAGCCGCCGGTGGACGACGGGCCGACGCCGGAGCAGGGCCGCTGGGGCTGGAACCAGCGGTGCCGGATGTGGTGGACCGCGGAGAACGGCGTGAAGACGCCGGTTTTTGCGGGGCTGCCCTTCATCCGCCTGGCGGGGCACCCGACGAGCGCGGCGTATGCGCTCCACGGGCCGATCGACAACTACACCGAGCCGTCGGGCGGGACGCTGCGGCGCGGGTATGTGAGCCACGGCTGCGTGCGGATGGCGGCGGAGGACATCGCAGAGATCTGGGCGCTCCTCCAGGGGCGTCGGGCCGAGGTCCGCATCCAGAAGCCGGTGGAGCGGCTGGAGGGCGGCGAGGCGGTGGATCTGGAGCCGTGGCTCTTGTCGGAGTGTGCGTCGGATGGGGAGTGTGGGTTCAGCGGCGGCGTCTGCCGGGAGAACCCCTACACGGGGCGCGGGTTCTGCACCAGGGCGTGCACGCGCTCCTGCCCGGATCGCGCGGGCCACGCGACCTCCTTCTGTGCGCCGGACCCGGACGGGGAGGCGGGTGTGGGCTACTGCACCTCGAAGGCGGACCCGGTGCGGAACAACGGGTGTGAGCGGCACGCGGGCTTCGTGGCGGCGGAGGGGGTCCAGCGCCCGGACGGGAGCGCGGCGGCGACGGTCTGCGTGCCTGGGGAGCAGGCGGGCTGGATCGGGGACGGGTGCCTGGCGGACGACGAGTGCGCCTCGGGGCGCTGCGTGCCGGTGAGCGGCGGGCCGCGGGGCGTCTGCTCGGAGCCTTGCGAGCGCTTCTGCCCGGACTCGGACAGCCCGGCGCACGCCGCGACCTTCTGCGTCGCGGCTCCCGCGTCGATGCCGGCTGAGGGGGGCCTCTGCATGGCGCAGTGCTTCAACGACGACGCCTGCCCGGAGGGGATGGC
>CAUJGC010000023.1 GCA_963169075.1 Myxococcota bacterium | reverse complement strand
CCACCAAAAAAAAAAAATTTTTATCTTATATATTTTTTTTTGTTTTCCGTGGGGGTGGGGCCCCTGGGGGGGGCTGGCCTCCCTCACCCCCCCACCCCCGTTGACGTGGGCGGGTTGCTTGCGGCCGCGGCGACCTTACCTTGGCTCTCCGGGCTGGGCGCTGCGGAGGTTCGCGATGTGGGACGTGATCGTCATCGGGACAGGCTTTGGAGGCGCGGTGAGCGCCGCGCGGCTGGCACAAGCCGGGCTGCGGGTGCTGGTGCTGGAGCGCGGCCCGTGGTGGGGCGCAGCCCGCGGGCAGCACCCGCCGGACGCCCCGCGGCGCGCGTGGCCCCGAGGCGTCGGCCTCCGCCGCGCGCTGCGGAGCGTCCGCTGGGCGCGGGACGGGCGCAGCGGTGAGTGGCTCGCCCGACGCGACGGCCTCTACGAGCTGCACCTCTTTGACGGGCTGGGGACGCTCACCGGCAGCGGCGTCGGCGGCGGCTCCCTGATCTACACCAACATCCAGCAGCCCGCCGACGACGCCCTCTGGAGCCGCGCCCCCGAGGCGCTGCGCGGCGGCGCCATGGCCCCCTGGTACGCCCGCGTGCGGGCGACCCTGCGCCCGGCCCCGCTGGACCCGCCGCCGCGCCGCACCGCCGCCTTCGCGGACGCCGTCGCCGCCAGCGGGCTCGGCGAGGTGGCGCTGCCGGAGCTGGCCATCGCCCAGGCCGATCCCGCCCAGTCCAACGCCGCCGGGATAATGCAACCTCCTTGCAACATGTGCGGCGGGTGCGTCGTGGGGTGCGAGCGCGGCTCCAAGAGCACGCTGGACCTGACCTACATCCCGCTCGCCACCGCCGCTGGGGCCGAGGTCCGCGCGCTCTGCGAGGTGGTGGCGCTCGGGGCGCGGCGCCGCGGGCCGGGGTATGTGGTGCGGTGGCGCGACCACCAGACCGGCGGCGAGCGCCAGGCCGAGGCCAGCCGGGTCGTGGTGGCGGCGGGGACGTTGAACACGCTGCGCCTCCTGCTGGGTGCGCGCGAGCGGGATCGGAGCCTGACGCGGCTCTCGGAGGCGCTGGGGCGAGGCTTCACGGGGAACGGCGACGCCCTCTCGGCCCTCTGGACCGAGCGGGACAACGACACGACGGGGCTGGCGCCTGCGTTCAACGCCTTCGTGCGGCGCCCCGGCTTCCTGATCGGGGAGGCAGGCCTGCCGACGCAGGCGCTCGGGGCGCCGCGCTGGCTGACCCGCCCGCTGGACCGGCTGGCGCTCCTGATCGCGATGGGCGAGGACGGGGCCCAAGGCGAGGCGCGGTGGCTGGGGGGTGGCGTGGGGGTGCGGCTCCGCCGGGCGCAGGATCGGCGGCTCTATGACGAGATCGACGGCGCGCTGGGGCACCTGGCGATGGCCTGGGGGGCGCAGCTGGAGGCGGGGATCGGGGTGGGGGGCGGGCCGCTGCGGGCCGCGCTGGCCTCGGTGCACCCGCTGGGGGGGGCGCGGATGGCGGAGCGCCCGGCGGAGGGGGTCGTGGATGCGGACGGGGAGGTGTTCGGGCACCCGGGGCTCTTCGTCGCAGACGGGTCGATCCTGCCTGCGGCGCCCGGCGTGCCGCCGTCGATGACCATCGCGGCGCTGGCCGAGCGGATCGCCGCTGGCATCGCCGCCCGAGGCTGAGGAGGTGTCTGCGTGGACTTGATGACGGATCAGGCGTGGCTGCGCTCGCAGGGGATGTCGGGGGTGCGCGCGCTCTGGAGCGGGCTGGAGGCGCCCGCGCTGGAGGCGCTGGACGGGGAGTGGCGCGGCGCGGCGGTGGCGACCGCGGCGGAGCGGCTGCTGGGCGGGCTCTGGGGGCCGGTAGCCCTCAACGTGCTGGGGGGCGCGCTGGCGGTGTGGCGCGGGAAGCGCTTCGACGGCGCGCGGGGCGTGAACGTGTGGGTGAAGGCGGGGGGGCCGCTCTGCTGGGCGGCCTATCAGGTCCACGCCGGAGACGCCCTGGACGGCGAAGGCGGCGCTGTGGTGCTGGACTACGACCTGCCCCAGAACGTGCTGCCGCCGCTCCGGGCGGCGCGCGGCGAGGTGCGGGAGGTGGGGCCGGGCCTCTTGCTGGGGCGGATGAGCGTGGAGCTGGGGGACGGAGCGGTGCCGCTGCTCTACTTCACCCTGCGCCGCTAGGCCGAGCGGGCGATGTGGGCGTGGCGCTCCCCGACGATGACGCCGATGGGGCGTCCGGCCCAGCGCTGCTTGAGCAGATCATAGAAGTGGATCGAGGTGTTGGACGAGACGATCAGATAGCGTCCGTCCATGGATTGCTCGATCCCGCGCGGGTTTTGATCGTGCTTCTGGGAGATCGGGGTGAAGGGCACCGCGGCGCGAGCCTCCATCGAGCCCGGGTCCAGCGCCAGCACGCACTGGCTGTCGGCGTTGGTGCTCCAGAGGAGGCGGTCCTGATCGTCGAGCTTGAGGGAGTGGGGGACGTTGCAGGTCCGGGCGTCGTTGTACTGGGCCACCAGGCCCAGGTGCCCCTCGTCCACCCGGAGCTTCTGGTAGGCGCCGGTGCCGTACCAGGTGGGGGGGTGATCGACGAAGGTGGCGTTGGTGCACTGGACGAAGAGGTGCTGCTCCCCGCCAGGGCCCGGCTGGGCGAACTCGACGTGGACGGGGACCGCCGCGGTGGGCAGCTCGCCGTAGATCCGCCGCTCGCGCCAGCGGAAGAGGACCACCCGCGAGGCGCGGGCGGTGGCCTCGGCCCGGGCGGCGGTGTCGTCAGCGCCGCCGCGGGCGCCGAAGGGCTTGCGGATGCCGTCTCCGGTGAAGACGATGACCCCGGTGGAGCCGTCCGGGGAGCGCGCCACCGCGTGGACGATGGCGCCCTCGATGCCGTCCATGACGACGGACTCCTCGCCTGTGAGCACGTCGCGGCGCACGAGGCTGTGGCGGTAGCGCTCCGGGGCGCCGTCCAGCGACGGCCCCAGGTTCGCCAGGACGTCCATGCGGGTGTAGTAGATGGCCCGCTCCTCGGCGTCGTACCAGGGGTGGGCTGAGAAGTTGTCGGCGTAGAAGACCCGGTCCCCGCCGCTCCCCTTCAGCTCCAACGTCTGATCATCCACCACCGCCCACGCCCCGGACGCCGGGAAGAAATACACCTCGCCGCGCTCCGGCACCGGGACGACCTGGTGGATGTGGCCGCCGATCTGGTGCACGACATCCAGCACCGCGCGTGCGTCTGCGCCGCCCAGGCTGGTGAAGGGCTGGCCGCGCCGCACCGCGTAGGTGTAGGCCGCGCGGCGCAGGACGCCGCGCTCGGCGTCCAGCGCCACCAGCGTGGACTGCGGCTCCGCCAGCTCGCCGCCCAGGTAGCCCCCGCCGAAGTAGTAGCGCCCGGTGAGCCCCTCGGGCAGGTAGGCCGAGACGTCGCGCTCGAAGTAGTCGTAGCGCTGCGGCGGCGGCTCGTTGGGATCCACCCCGGCCCCCAGGCGCGCGCGCTCCGGCATCAGGTAGGGGCCGCTGCACGCCGCCCCCAGCCCCGCCAGCCCCAGGGCCGCCAGGGCCTCGCGCCGAGAGAGCCCCGCGCCATCAAGTCCATATATATTTGATGATAATTTCTTGAAAAAATCAAGCATATCGCCGCTCCTCCTGAGCCAGCGCCGGGGCGATCTGATCGGCGCAGGTGAGCCCGGAGATCGTGACCGCGACGACGCCCTCTCCGGGGTAGGTCGAGTCTCCGACGAGGTAGAGCCCCGGCAGCGGGGTCTTGTTGCCCGCCCGCTGGTTGAGGGCCTGCTTGAGGTTGTGGGCCGGGCCGCCGACGGCGCCGAAGCGCCGCCCCACGACGCGCTCCAGCGTCGCCGGGCTGTAGCGGGCGACCACCCGCGAGCGCTGGCGCAGCCCCGGCAGGACCGCCTCCGCCCAGGTGATCGCCCGGTCGATGTGGAGGCGATCCAGCGCCTCGTCTTCGGTGGCGCGCGCAGCGCCCGGGCGCACCCAGGCCGCGTAGTCGGTCAGGTGGACCAGCGTGACGGCGTGGTAGCCCGGCGGCGCCAGCGTCGGGTCGTCCACCGAGGGCGCGTAGAGGATGCTCACGTCCCGCAGGTCGTCCGACGAGGCCGGGATGGAGACGGTGTGGTTGAGGAAGCCCGCCGGGAGCACGTCGGCCTCCACCGCGAGGCAGACGACGAAGGCCGAGGAGGAGGGCGTCAACGCCTCGACCCGGCGGGTGAGGCGCGCCGGGGCGGCGCCGCCCGGCAGGAGGTCGCCGTAGAGCGACCAGATGTTCGCGTTGCAGACGACGTGGCGCGCCTCCAGCCGCTCGCCGGAGGCGAGCTGGACGCCCGAGGCGCGGCCGCCCGAGGCCAGGATGCGGGTGACCTCGGCGCCGTAGCGGATGGAGCCGCCGTGGCGCTCCAGGCCGCGGACCAGGGCCGCAGGCAGCGCGCTGGCGCCGCCGCGCGGGTAGTGGATGCCGCCGACGTGGCGATCCATGAGGATGGGGACAGCGTGCAGGAGCGGCAGCTCATGGCTCGGCGTGCACGACCCGAACGCCAGGTCCACGTCCAGCAGGTGCTTGAAGCGGGTGACCTCGCCGGGATCGGCGCCGCGCAGGTGGGGCTCCAGGGCGTCCCAGACGGTCTTGTTGAGGAGGGGCACATAGGTCTTGATGAGGCCCGGCTGCCCCAACGCCAGGCGGGCCAGGTCGAGGAGGTTGGCGTCCCCCAGCGGGAAGAAGCCCACGCGGAGGATCTCCTCGTAGAGGGGCTCCAGCTCCGCGTAGAAGCGCCCGAGCCCGCGCCGGAGCGAGGGGAAGCGCCCGCCGAGGGCGTCGAGCCAGGCCGCGAGGTCGCGGTGCACCGGGAGGCGGTGGCCGTGGTGGACGATCTCGAAGCCGGGATCATGGCTGAAGAGGTCCAGCTCCACCCCAAGCTCATCCAGGACGCGGCGGTTGGCGTTGAAGCCCTTGGCACCGAAGCCGTAGAAGAGGCTGGAGGCGATGTCGAAGGTGAAGCCGTCCTCGACGTGGGACGTGCAGCAGCCGCCGGGGGTCTCCCGGCGCTCCAGCACCTGCACGCGCAGCCCGCGCCGAGCGAGGAGCGCCGCCGTGGTGAGGCCCCCGATGCCTGCTCCGATCACGATCACGTCTGGTGTAGTCATCCCCGGCTCCTTGGAAGAGGGCGTTGGAAGCCTGGAGCGCAGCTCCCGGTCTGGAGAAGGTGATGCGCCGCCTCGCGGCGAGGTGCAGACGCTTGGCGCGAGGGCGCGTCAAAAGGACGTCAAGGGGCGACCCGGACCTCTCCCTGGGCGGTGACGTCGAGGCGCGGCCGGGTCGGGCAGGCCTTGTGCTTGCGGAACCAGGCGGCGATGACCTGGGCGTCGATCTGATCGGTGGGGCGCTGGGCGCCCTGGGTGAAGGTGGCGTGCCCGTCGCCGCCGCCCGCCAGGAAGGAGTTGGTGACGACCGTGAGGGAGGCGTCGTCCTTGAGGGGCTTGCCCAGGCGCTTGAGGGAGCGGAGGCGCTCCCCCGGCGGCTTCTGGAGGTCGTAGACGACCTCCACGCCGGAGACCTCCAGGTTGGTGCTCTTCTCCTTCGCGGCGAACTCCAGCAGGGCGCGGAGCTGCGCGCCGGTGAGCTGGACCTGGACGAGGTTGTTGCCGAAGGGCGAGACGTTGTGGACGGTGCGCATGGTGACGTCGCCGGGGGGGATCTCGGCGCGGATGCCGGTCTTGTTGGTGATGGCGACGTCGGCGCCCACGGCCTCTCGCATGACCTCGGTGAGGAAGGCGCCGAGGGGTGAGGAGGCGGTGGCGCCGCGCGGCGTGGCGAGGCCAGCCGGGCAGGCGCCCAGGGGCTCGTTCATGACTTGATCGATGGCGGGGGTGTAGCGGGCCGCGATCTGCTGGACGGCGGGGTGCTCGGGCCACTCGGCGGTCATGAGGGGGACGAGGGCGGCGCGGAGGACGCGCGGCGGCGCGCCGGGGTCGAGCTGGAGGGTGAGGTGATCGACGCCGGAGCCCTTGGCCCAGGTCTGCATGTAGATGACGCCGCTCTTCGGGGAGACGTAGGGCTCCTCCAGGCCGGTGTGGCTGTGGCCGCCGAGGACGGCGACGACGCCCTGGGGGGCGTTGTCCGCGAGGATCTTCTCCCCCTCGATGCCGACGTGGGAGAGGATGAGGATGAGGTCCACGCCGCGGGCGCGGAGGTCGGCAGCGGCGCGCTCGATGGCCTCCTGGGGCTGGGCGAAGTCGAAGGCCTGGGCCGCGAAGCGGTGGGTCATGATGGGGGTGTCGGGGGCGATGACGCCGATGAGGCCGATCTGGAGGTCGCCGCGCTGGAGGATGGCGGTGGGGGTGGCGAAGGGCTCGACCTGCTTCAAGCCGCTCTCGGGCTTGAAGGTGAGGTTTGCGGCCAGGATAGGGAACTGTGCGCGCTCGCGGATCGCAGCGAGGACGTCGGGGCCGCGGTCGAACTCGTGGTTGCCGAGGGCCATGGCGTCGAAGCGGAGGGCGTTGAAGAGATCGACGACGAAGAGACCGCCGGTCATGTCGCCCTCGGGGGTGCCGGCGAAGATGTCGCCGGAGTCGAGGAGGAGGACGTTCTCGGCGCCTGCGTCGGCGCGGGCCTTGTCGATGTAGCCTGCGAGGGCGTGGGCGCCGCCGATCTCCGGGGGGGCCTCGCGGTTGATCCAGGTGGCCTTGCGGGGGAGGATCTGGCCGTGGAAGTCGTTGGTGTGGAGGATGTGGAGGGTGCGGGCGGCCTGGGGCGCGGGCTCAGGCGAGGTCTGGGGGAGCGGGGTCGGAGGCGGCGGGGCGGCGGCGCAGGCGGCGAGGAGGAGGGTGAGGAGTGCGGTGAGGAGGTGGGCGGCGGGGTGTCGAGAGGGGATCATGATCGCTCCGGGGTTGCACATCGGGCCGACAGGATGCACTCTTGCGGGGTTCGGCAGGGGAGTCAACCGCCGGTTCAACGCAGCCCAGAGGAAGGGATGTCCAAAGGTCCAGTGAGCACAGAGGGGATCAAGATCATCACCCGGAACAAGAAGGCGTTCCACGACTACTTCGTGGACGACCGTTACGAGGCGGGGATGATCCTGGTGGGGAGCGAGGTCAAGAGCCTGCGCCAGGGGTCGATCACGCTCACGGACGCCTACGCGCGCTTCGAGGCGGGTGAGCTCTGGCTGGTGAAGGCGCACATCTCGCCCTACAAGTACGCCAACCGGGAGAACCACGAGCCGGAGCGGCCGCGGAAGCTGCTCTTGCACAAATGGGAGCTGAAGCGGCTGCGAGGGAAGCTCCAGGAGGCGGGGTACACGCTGATCCCGCTGGCGGTCTACTTCAAGGGGGGGAAGGTGAAGGTGGAGCTGGGGCTCTGCCGCGGGAAGAAGCTCTACGACAAGCGCGAGGATCTGCGAAAGAAGGAGCACGCGCGCGACATCGAGGCGGCGCGGCGGCGCGATCAGCGCGGTTGAGTCCGGGTTGGCGCGGCAGCGCCAGCGGCGGGCTGCGGGGGGGGGACCGGGGGAATAAAAAACGGTTGCCCTCCCGGGAGTCAGGCTATATGTTCCCGGCGACCCGCGCCCGGGGTCGGCTCGTCTGTGACGCGCCGCAGGGCGCGAGGGCGAGGGCGGTCGCAGCTTGTGACGATGGATGGTCGCAGCGTTGACGACACCCCCATCCCCCTGAGCGAATCATCGGTGTCAGGATAGGACCTGCGGCGCGGGTCCGCGGGTGAGGCCCGAAACCACACCCCCTTCATCAGGCTATGGCAGGTCGAGCAAAGATCATGGTCAACCCTCAGGACGCATCTCCCTCTCCCCTGACGACGGCGCGACAGCTGGCGGGGGCCTGGTGGTCTCGCGCAGCGGTGGCCGCGCTGGGTCTCGCGGCGCTTGCGGGCTGCGACAGCGGCAAGCAGCGCGACATCTTCGGCGCGCAGGGGCCTTCCGCTGAGATCAGCGCGTGGATGTACAACTACATCTTCTGGATGATGGTGGTGATCTTCGTCATCGTGGCGGCGATCTTCACCTATGCGGTGTTCCGCTTCCGGGAGAAGGAGAACGATGACGGCGCGATGCCGAAGCAGACGCACGGCAACCTGAAGGCGGAGATCGCCTGGACGATCGTGCCGACGTTCATCGTGATCGGGATCATGGTCCCGACGGTGACCAGCATCGACAAGCTGATGGACATCAACCACATGGCGGGCCTGGCGGAGGGGGAGTTCGTGGACCCGAACCAGGTGGTGTATGTGGAGGTGATCGGGAAGCAGTGGTGGTGGGAGTATGACTACCGCGCCTTCAACGGGCTGAAGGATCCGGAGGCGGGGACGACGGACCCGGCGAACTGGACCCACGAGCACATGTTCTCGACGGCGAACGAGCTGCACGTGCCGGCGGGCGTCCCGGTGTACCTGAACATCACCTCGGCGGACGTGATCCACGCGTTCTGGGTGCCGCGGCTCTTCGGCAAGCGCGACGCGACGCCGGGCCGTCAGTATCCGCTCTACTTCATGGCGCGCGAGCCGGGTGTCTACTACGGGCAGTGCGCGGAGCTGTGCGGCGAGAGCCACGCGCTGATGGCGATCAAGGTGTTCGTGCACCCGACCGAGGGTCCGGACAGCTACGACAAGTGGGTGGAGTCGCAGAAGCAGCCGGCGGCGGCGCCGGTGGGCGCGCTGGCGGAGCAGGGCAAGGAGCTCTTCATCTCCAAGGGCTGCATCGCGTGCCACTCGGTGCGCGGCGACGAGCGCACCGAGATCAACTACGCCTCGCGGAGCCGGACGACGGGCCCGGATCTGACGCACGTGGGCTCGCGGACGACGATCGCGGCGATCACGATGCCGAACACCAAAGAGAACCTGACGCACTGGATCTGGAAGCCCGGCGAGGTGAAGGGCAACGCGATCATGGCGCAGGAGCGGTACAACCCGACGAAGGTGACGGAGGAGGAGGCGGCGGCGATCGCGTCCTATCTGATCCGTTTGAAGTAATTTGTTGATGATCTTGTAGCGAATTGCGTCGATTTGTAGAGATGCTGGCCTGAGGCGCGCAGCGTCGATACACAGCTCAGGAGGAGGCATGGCTTCCATCGCAGATCTTCCCCAGTCCGAGGCGCCCATCCAGCATATGGTGCGCCCGGCGAAGGTGGGCATCACATCGTGGTTGACGACGGTCGACCACAAGAAGATCGCCATCATGTACGGCGTGGCGGCGACCTTCTACTTCCTGCTCGGGGGCCTGGAGGCGTTGATCTTCCGGGCGCAGCTCTCGGTGTCGAACGCGGGGCTCATCAGCGGCGAGACGTACAACGCGCTGGTGACGATGCACGCGACGACGATGGTGTTCATGGCGGTCATGCCGATGGCGGCCAGCCTGTCGAACCTGCTGATCCCGCTGATGATCGGGGCGCGCGACGTGGCGTTCCCGCGGCTGAACGCGTTCTCGCTGTGGATGTTCATCGCAGGCTCGCTGGTGTTGAACGCGAGCTTCCTCTTCGGGGCGCCGAGCGCTGGATGGTTCGGCTACGCTCCGCTGACGGGGAACGACTACTCGGGGATCGGGGTGGACTTCTGGGCGTTGGGCCTGGTGCTGCTGGCGACCTCCTCGATGAGCGCGGGCGTGAACTTCGTGGTGACGGTCTTCAACCTGCGCGCGCCGGGGATGACGCTGATGCGCGTGCCGGTGATGGTGTGGATGCTGACGGTGATCCAGTTCCTGCTGGCGTTCAGCTTCCCGCCGGTGGCGGTGGGGTTGATCCTGCTGATCTTCGACCGCTTCTTCGGGACGACCTTCTACCTGGTGTCGATGGGCGGTGATCCGCAGCTGTGGCAGCACCTCTTCTGGCTCTTCGGCCACCCGGAGGTGTACGTGCTGATCCTGCCGTCGATGGGCGTGGTGTCGGAGGTGCTGCCGGTGTTCTCGCGCAAGCCGCTCTTCGGGCAGACCTTCGTGATCTTCTCGGGGATCTTCATCGGCTTCGTGGGCTTCGGCGTGTGGGCGCACCACATGTTCACGGGCGGGATGGGGCCGCTGGCGGACTCGGCGTTCTCGATCGCGACGATGATCATCGCGATCCCGACGGGCGTGAAGATCTTCAACTGGCTGGGGACGATCTGGGGCGGGAAGATCCGCTTCACGGTGGCGATGATGTTCGCGACCTCGTTCATCCCGCTCTTCACCATCGGGGGTCTCTCGGGGGTGATGCTGGCGAGCCCGCCGCTGGATCTTCAGGTGCACGACTCGTACTTCGTGGTGGCGCACTTCCACTATGTGCTGGTGGGCGGCGCGATCATCGGGCTCTTCTCGGGGATGTACTACTGGTACCCGAAGTTCACGGGGCGGCTGATGAGCGAGCGGCTGGGCAAGATCCACTTCTGGCTCTTCGTGATCGGCCTGAACCTCACGTTCTTCCCGCAGCACTTCCTGGGCAACTGGGGCATGCCGCGCCGTATCTACACCTACCCGCCGGACGCGGGCTGGGACGCGGTGAACATGCTCTGCACGATCGGCGCGCTGATCATGGCGGCGGGCACCGGAGTGCTGATCTACAACATGGTCATCTCGGCGGTGCGCGGTGAGAAGGCGGGGCGCGACCCCTGGGATGCGTCCACGCTGGAGTGGCTGACGGCCTCTCCGCCGGCGCCCCACAACTTCGACTTCACCCCGGTGGTCCTCTCCGAGCGCCCGCTCTGGGATCACAAGCACACGCCGGGCATGCAGATCGAGGAGCCGACGCAGCCCGAGGTCATCCACATGCCGGCGCCGTCCTGGAAGCCCCTCTGGGTGTCCCTGGCGGTGGTGGGCTTCGTGCTGGGCCTCCTGCTGACGCGCTTCAACTTCTATGGCGACGCCAACCCGGACGTCTGGGTGGGCTATGGGATCATGATCTTCTCGGGGCTGATGATCCCCGTGACGATCTACCGCTGGATTGACGAGCCCTGCTGATCCCCTCCCCTGCAGACCCCAGACCTCACGGAGCCCAGAGAGACCATGGCTGACGCCGCCCTCCCCCACGACCACCACGACGCCCACGGCCATGACGATCATGGCCACGGGCACCTCGTCGAGAACAACTTCCTCGGCCTGCCGAACCTGAAGCTCGCCATGTGGGCCTTCCTGGGCTCCGAGTGCATGTTCTTCGGCTCACTGATCGCGGTGTACTTCTTCTACCACGGCCTGAGCATCGACGGTCCGCTGCCCGCGGACGTCTTCAGCGTGACCGTGACCTCGATCTCGACCTTCGTCCTGCTGGCCTCGTCGTTCACGATGGCGATGGCGGTGGACAACATGAAGACGGGCAAGGTCCAGGCGGCCAAGCTCTTCCTCTTGAGCACGGCCTTCCTGGGGCTGATCTTCGTGGGCTTCCAGGTCTACGAGTTCCAGCACTTCTGGTTGGACAAGGGCCTGGCGCTTCAGACCTCGCTCTTCGCCTCCAGCTTCTACGTGATGACGGGCACCCACGGCACCCACGTCACCGTGGGCATCATCTGGCTCCTCATGGTCTGGTCCTTCATCCACCGTGGGAAGATCAAGGCCGGGAACTACCTCCCGGTTGAGGTCGCGGGGCTCTATTGGCACTTCGTCGACATCGTGTGGATCATCATCTTCACCTTCGTCTACCTCCTGGAGTTCTGATGAGCGAGCACACCCACAGCGCGGGGGCGCACCACTCCCACGCCAAGACCTACGTCATCACTGGCGTCTCGCTGGCGATCATCACGGCCATCGAGCTGGTCCTGCCCTTCATCGAGCAGATGGCGGCGGTGACGCCCTACCTGCTGGTCTTCCTCTCGGTGATCAAGCTGGCGGCGGTCATCGCCATCTTCATGCACCTCAAGGGGGACCACGGGGTCTACCAGTTCCTCTTCCTCCCTCCGATGGGGATCGCGGTGGCCGCGATCGTCATCCTGGGGGCGATGGCGATCCGGACCTACGTCCCCTTCGGCGTCGGTGAGCCTCGCCTCGCCGTGGAGAAGGCCCTGGACCCGCCGCGGGATGTCTGGCCCGAGGACAAGCTCCAGGAGGCCTACGCCGCAGGCCTCGCGGGCGGCTTCACCGACGGCAAGGAGCTCTACGACGCCAACTGCGCCTCCTGCCACCGCAACGACGGCGGCGGCCAGACGGGCCCGGCGTTCGTGGACAACTGCTGGCTCCACGGCCCGCAGCTCGCGGATCACGTCAGCGTCCTGATGAACGGCGTGCGGGGCACCCAGATGGTGTCCTTCAAGGAGCGGTTCAACGACGATCAGCTCCGCGCGCTCGCCTTCTACGTCCACTCCTTCCAGGGCAAGCCGGCGACCAACCCGAAGGCGTGCCAGGGTAAAGAGTACAACTGACCTCTCTGCGGCGCCGCCTCCCGCCCTCCTCGCGGCGCCGCCCCCCCAGCGCCCGCGGCGCTGCACACCGCCACACCCCGCGGGCCAGGATCCCAAGCGGTTCTCGGGTCCACCCCATGCGCAAGCTCCTCGCCCTCTCCTTCGGGGTCGCGCTCACCCTCCTCCCCCACCTCGCCCTCGCCCACGGCAACCGTGAGGCGCTGCGCTCCCGCGGCCCCGAGACGGTGGCCGCAGAGGGAGACTGGCTCTTCTGGGACTTCCACCCCAGCATCATCATCGGCATCCTGACCCTCACGATCCTCTACACGCTGGGGATCACGGTCTGGCGGCGGCGCTTCCAGCTGAGCGACACCGTCCCGAAGGGGCGCGTGGTCCTCTTCTACTTCACCATGGTGCTCCTGTGGTTCACCATCGACGGGCCGCTGCACCACCTCTCGGACGAGCTGCTCTTCTCCGCACACATGGTGCAGCACCTGGTGCTCCAGCTCATCTGGTCGCCGCTCCTCTTGATCAGCATGCCGCCGTGGCTCCTGGAGCCGCTCTTCAAGGTGGAGCTGCTGCGGAAGGCCGCGGTGAAGCTGGCGCGGCCGCATGTGGCGTTCATCCTGATCAACGCCATGCTGGTCTTCTGGCACATCCCCAGGATCTACAATCTGGCGCTGGAGATACACGAACTCCATATCCTCCAGCACCTCATCTTCATGAGCACCGCCGTCCTCTTCTGGTGGCCCGTCCTGGGGAGCGCCCGCGTCCCCGGACTCGCCCGCCCCACCTACGGCGTGCTCCTCCTCTACCTCCTGATCAGCACCCTGCCCATGAAGGCGCTCGGCCTCTCGATCTCGGTCCGCGAAGAGGTCATCTACACCTTCTATGCCCAGGCGCCCCGCGTCTGGGGCCTCAGCCCCCTGGGCGATCAGCGCACCGGCGGCCTCCTCATGTGGGTCCCCGCCGGCATCTTCCTCTGGATCGGCGCCGCCTACGTCTTCAACCGCTGGATCCGCACGGGCACGCCCCGACGCGGCCGCACCGGCATCCCTGAGATTGACCAGCGCCTCGACGAAGCCGAGGCCCGCCGCGCTCAGACCCCGAGCGCGGCTCCCCAGGAGCTTGGATGAACACCCCCCTGCACCGCGTCGCCATGTTCGGCACCCTCACCCTCCTCGCCGCCCTCATCGCCCTGGCGGCCTGCGACACCCCGCCCGCCCCGGGCGCCGACGGCAGCGCCCCGGCCAGCCAGCCCGGCAGCCAGCCCGGAGGCCACGACATGCACGGCGCCGGGGGCTCCGCACCCGCCCCGACCGCCACGCTGGAGGGCCCCGGCAAGGGCAAGGTCTTCAACTTCACCCTCACCCACGACCCGCCCGCCCCCCCCATGGGCTCCATGTTCAAGCTGGAGGCGAAGATCACCGACGCCTCCGGAAACCCCCTCACCAACGCCAAGGTCAAGCTCGACGCCACCATGCCCGAGCACGGCCACGGCATGACCACCCAGCCCCAGATCAAGGAGCTGGGCGACGGACGCTACGTCGCAGAGGGCATGAAGCTCCACATGCCCGGACGCTGGGTCTTCACCGCCGACGCAGACGCCGACGCGCGCGGCGCCGACAACGTCTCCTTCGACTACCAGCAGTCTCCGCGCGCCAGCAAGCCCTGACGCCTCCGCCTCGCCTTTGGCCGGGGGCGCCGCAGCAGCCCCCGGCGACGAGGCGCCCACCCTGGAGGTCCCCATGCGCACCCCCTCGCGCCCCGCTCTGCTCCTCGCCTTCTTGGGCGCCCTCGCCCTCGTGAGCGCCCTCGCCTCCTGCCGCGGCGACGGACGACACGCCGACGCGCCCTGGACCCCTGCCGAGCTGGCCCTCATCGAGAGCCTCTCCCCGCCCCCCACCGCCCCACCGCCCTCGCCGTCCAACCGCGTCGCTGATGACGAGCGCGCCGCCGCCCTCGGCCACGCCCTCTTCTTCGACACCCGCCTGAGCGCCAACGGCCAGGTCGCCTGCGCGACCTGCCACAAGCCCGAGCTCTACTTCACCGACGGACTCCCCACCGCCCGCGGCCTCGGCAAGACCAAGCGCCACGCCCCCACCGTGCTCGGCGCGGCCTTCGTCACCTTCCCCTTCTGGGATGGACGCAAGGACAGCCTCTGGGCGCAGGCCCACGGCCCCCTCGAAGCCCCCGAGGAGCACGGCCTCACCCGCGTCCAGGTCGCGACCCTGATCCAGACCCACTACCGCGCCGACTACGAGGCCCTCTTCGGACCCCTGCCCGACCTCAGCGACGCCGCGCGCTTCCCGCCCGAGGCGCGCCCGATCCCCAACAAGCCCAACGCCGTCGCCTCCGCGAAGTGGCAGAGCCTCAGCGCGCCCGACCGCGAGGCGATCAACACCATCTTCGCCAACGTCGGCAAGGCGCTGGAGGCCTACGAGCGCAAGCTCCTCCCCCAGCCCGCACCCTTCGACGCCTACGTCAAGGCGCTCCAGAGCGGCGACCCCCGCGGCGGCGGCCACCTCTCCCCCGAGGCCCGCCGAGGCCTCCGGGCCTTCATCGGGGAGGCCCAGTGCGTCAACTGCCACAACGGCCCCCTGCTGACCGACATGGAGTTCCACAACCTCGGCCTGCCCTTCGACCCCTACAGCAACGTGGACATGGGGCGGGCCATCGGCGCGGTGGAGGTCCTGGGCGATGAGTTCCGCTGCGGCTCGCCCTACAGCGACCAGGACCCCGCCACCTGCGATCAGCTCCGCTTCCTCAACCCCCGCTTCGAGGACTTCCGAGGCGCCTTCAAGACCCCCAGCCTCCGCAACGTCGCCCGCACCGGCCCCTACATGCACGACGGCCAGCTCCAGACGCTGGCGGAGGTCATCGCCTTCTACAAGACCTTGCCTGGCAGGGCGCAGGTCGGCCACCGCGAGCTGGTCCTCACCCTGCTCACCGAAGACGTCCCCGCAGGCGATCTCATCGCCTTCCTGGAGTCCCTCACCGGCCCCCTCCCCGACGACCGCTGGGCCAGGCCCCCTGCCCCCTGAGGACCATGCGACGCCTCTCTCTGCCGATCACGCTCCTGACGCTGGCCGCGGCGCTGGCCCTGGCGGCGTGCGGGCGACCCGCGCCTGATCTCCCGGATCTGGCGACCCTGCCCGACTTCACCTTCGAAGATCAGGACGGCCAGGTCCTCTCCAGCGCCAGCCTCCGCGGACGACCCTGGGTCGCCAACTTCCTCTTCACCTCCTGCCCGACCGCCTGCCCGCCGCTGGCGGCGGCCACCACCGACCTCCAGCGCAAGCTCAAGGCGTGGGTCCCCGCCGAGGGGACGCCGCCGGTGCAGCTCGTCTCCTTCACCATCGATCCAGCCACCGACACCCCCGAGCGCCTCCGCGAGTACGGGGCCCGCTACCAGGCCGACCCGCGCCTCTGGCGCTTCGCCCGCAGCGACTACCAGACCACCGAGCGCCTGGTCACCGAGGGCTTCCTCCAGCCCCTCATCCGCGACGACCTCGTGCAGGTGAGCGAGCCGACACGCCAGAAGGCCCTCCTCCAGCAGCCGATCCCGCTGGGGACCGCCCACTCGCTCCGCTTCGTCCTGGTGGACCAGCGCGGGCACATGCGCGGCGTCTACGACCGCGACCCTGAGAGCCTTGACCGACTCCACGCCGACCTCCGCGCTCTGGCCGAGGCCGCCCCCTGACCTTGAGGTGCGATGACCACCCCCGAACCCGCCGCGACGCCCAAGGCCCCTTCCCAGGGGCCGCGGCGCTTCCGCTTCAACCTCCCCCTGACCCTGATCGCGCTGGTGATGCTGGGCCTCCTCCTCTCGCTGGGGACCTGGCAGACCAGTCGTTATTTTGAGAAATCAGATCGACTTGTATGGTATCAAAAGCAACATCATGAGCGCCCGCCCCTCACCGACCTGAAGGGGCTGCCCGCGGACCGCCAGGCCCGCCTGGAGGACGTCCACATGCGCCGCGTCGAGCTGACCGGCACGCTGGAGATGGACAAGGCCCAGCTCCTCACCAGCCGCTACGTCCTGGGCAAGCTGGGCTACAACATCCTCGCCCCTCTCCAGGTCGATGGGTACGCGCACCCCCGCATCATCGTCAACGTCGGCTGGGTGCCTGTCGAGGAGATCCGCGCCTGGCTGGACAAGCTCAAGTCCCAGCGCGTCACCGTCCGCGGGCGCATCCAGGCGGGCGACAACGAGGTGGAGTTCGAGCCGGTCGGGGAGGTGGAGGGCCTGGCGACCTGGCGACGGATCAACACCGTCGGGCTGGCGCGCAAGATCGACGGCCTGGACCCGGATCTGATGATCCTCGCGGGGGAAGAGGCCGTGGGCAGGAAGGTGAGCCTCGATCAGCTCCCCATCGACGGCTACCCGCAGATCGAGCGCCAGCCGCCGGCCAAGAACGTCGAGTACGCTTTTACCTGGTACGGCCTTGCGGGGACGCTGGTGGCTGTTTACTTCGCGTTCTCGTTCCGGAGGTGACGCGTCGTAGATGGGGGGACCGGGGGTCAGCGACCCCCGGCCGCCGGGGGGCCCCCCCCAAAAAAAAAAACAAAAAAAAAA
>CAUJGC010000022.1 GCA_963169075.1 Myxococcota bacterium | reverse complement strand
GAGCGCTGCGCCGCTCCGCGCCGCCCTCGCCGCCCCCGACCCGGACGAGCAGCGCGCCGCCATCGCCGCGCTGCGCGTCCAGGGGCAGCGCGGCGCCGCGCCGCTCCTCCTCCCGCTCCTCAACGCCCCGGACGCGCCGCTTCGGGCGGACGCCGCCCGCGCCCTCGGCGCGCTCGGCGGCCCCGAGAGCCTGGACGGCCTCATCCGCGCCCTCGGCGACGCCTCGCCTGAGGTCCGCGAGGCCGCCGCCCGCGCGCTGGGGCGCCTGGGCCTCCCCGCTGGCCTCCAGGCCGTCGTCGCCTGCCTCCAGGACCCCGAGGCCCGGGTCGTCAT
This sequence comes from Myxococcota bacterium, assembly GCA_963169075.1. GTDB lineage: Bacteria > Myxococcota_A > Bradymonadia > Bradymonadales > CAUJGC01. The sequence goes on along the minus strand of CAUJGC010000022.1, from coordinate 12,443 downwards.
CGCCGCGATGGAGGTCCTGGGCGAGAGCGGCGACAGCGCCGCGGTCTTCGCGCTGCTGGAGAAGACCCGCGATCCCAACGTCCGCATCCAGCTCCAGGCCATCGCCGCTCTGGGGCGCCTGGGGGATCCCCGCGCCGCGCGCCCGCTGGCCGGGATGCTCGCCCACGAGAGCCGCGAGGTGCGTGGCGCGGCGGTGGACGCGCTGGGCGAGCTGGGGTGGCGCGCCGCGACGCCCCTCCTCCTCCACCTCCTGGCGGCGTCCTACAACACCGAGCTGGCCCCCCGCATCATCGCCGCCCTCGGGCGGATAGGCGACCCGCAGAGCGTCGGGCCGCTCCTGGAGCTGCTCCAGCGCGAGCCCCTCGCGGCGGCGGCCGCCGACGCCCTCAAGCGCCTGGGGCCGCCTGCGCTGGAGCCGCTGGTGCGCCTCCTCCGGTCGGGCGGGGACGGCGAGGCTGCGCGGCACGCCCTCGACGTCCTCGCCTGGAGCGGCGCGCCTGCGCAGGGCGCCTCCCCGGAGCAGCGTCGCAGCGTGGCCGACGCCCTCCTTGACGAGCTGGGACGCCGCCGCCTGCCCCGGCGTCCGCTCCTGCTGGCCCTGGCCGCCACCCGCGACCCCCGCGCGACGGAGCCGCTCCTGGCCGAGCTCCTGCTCCCCGATCCGGAGGTCGTCGTCGTCGCGCCCGGGCCGCGCGGCCACGACACCTCGCGGGCGTCGCTCCTGCTGGCCCTGGCGCCGCTGGGCGACCTCCGGGTCGTCGCCCCCGTCGTGGACCTCTACCCGAGCTTGAGCCCCCCCGAGCGCGAGGCCGCCCTCCTCCTCTTCGCCACCCTCCGCAGCGAGGAGGCCGTCCCGCTCCTCCAGCGCGTCCTCGCCAGCGGCGAGGCGGAGGAGCCCCTCTGGGCGGCGCGCGGGCTCGGCGCGGTGGGGTCCACGGCGGCGGCCCGGTGGCTCCTGGCGGCGCTCCAGCGCGACCTGCGCCCGGCGCTGGCGCTGGAGGTCAGCTACGCCCTGGGGCGCTGCCGCGACGCGGAGTCGCTCCAGACGCTCCGGCTCGCCGCGCTGGAAGGCCCCGAGCCGGGGCGGCTCGCCGCCCTCCGCGCCCTGGGCGACCGCCTCCACGAGCGCCCCGATCCGGCGCTCCAGCGCCGCTTGACCGACCTCCTCCTCGACGAACCCCGGAGCCCGCTGGCGCTGGCGGCGGCGGACGCCCTGGCGGCGGCTCCCCTCGACGGCGCCGCCCTGGAGCGCCTCCTCGCCGCCTTCCCCGAGGGGACGCCTGCGCTCCGCGCCAAGCTCCTCCAGCGCTTCGGAGAGGCGGGCGCGCCTGCGGCGCTCCCGCGCGCGCTGGAGGCCACCGAGAGCCCCGCCGCGGCCCTGCGCGCCGAGGCCGCCTGGACCCTGGGCCTTCTGGGCGATCCCGAGGCGACGCCGCGCCTGCTGGCCCTGCTGGACGATCCGGAGTGGCCTGTCGCCATCAACGCCGCCGCCGCGCTGGCGCGCCTGGGGGATCCCCAGGCCCTCCCTGCCGTGCAGGCGCGCCTGGGGACGGCCCGCGGCCCGCTGCGCGCCAACCTCCTCCTGGCCGAGGCGCGCCTCGGCGCGCCGACCACGCCGGAGCGCGCGCGCCTGGAGGTGCGTCGCGCCGACTCCGCCCCTGTCGAGGCGTCGCTCTACCACCTCCTCGCCGCCTCCGCAGGGGAGGGCGGGGCGGAGGTCTTGCAGGACGCGCTGCGCCGCGCCGCCGACCCGGCAGCGCAGGCGACGCTGCGGGGGCTCCTGGGCCTGGAGGACGCGCCTGCGGGCGCGTCCTGGTCCCGCTTTGTCTTCACCGACGCCCGGGGCCCCATGCGGGCCCAGCGGGCGCTCGTGCTCCTCCCCGATGGCCTCCTCCTGGGGCGCGTCAGCGACGCCCAGGGCGAGCTCTACGTCAGCCACCCCGGCGGCGCCTGCCATCTCTTCCCGCTTGACGAGGTCTTCAGCGTCGATCCATGAGCACCCCCTCGCACCCCCAAGCCACCCGACACCTGGCAGACGCCGCGGCCACCGAGCGCGCTGGCGCCGCGCTGGCCGCCCTGGTCACGCCGGGCACCTTCATCGGCCTCAGCGGCGATCTCGGCGCAGGGAAGACCACCCTCATCCGGGGCCTGGTCGGCGCCCTCGGGCTCGCCCGCGGCGAGGAGGTCTCCAGCCCGACCTACACGCTGATCCAGCTCTATGCGGTGGACGCGCCCTGCTCTCCGGTCGCGCACATCGACCTCTACCGCCTGGAGGACGCCGACGATCTGGAGAGCACGGGCTACTGGGATGTCGTCGAGGAGGCAGGCCTCCTCCTGGTTGAGTGGATCGAGCGCATCCCGGCGGCCTGGCCTGGCCCTCAGGCATGGAGCCTCCGCCTGGACTATCACCCCGACGGCGGTCGCCTCCTCACGCTCCAGGCGCCTGCCCCGATCCTGGCGCGCTGGGGGTAGGTCGGGGGGCGAACCCCGGCGTATGAGGTAAACTCGAAAACCCCAGAGAATGCATGTAATATACGGTTGAATTACATGTGTCTTCTGGGGTTTTTCAGCGCGTCGAGGGCAGAAGCCCCCAGCCTGCTCACGAGGTCGCGAAGATCTGGTTGATCTCTTCCTCGATCTCCTCGCGGCTGAGCGCGCGCGCGACGGCCAGCTCCTGCACGAGGAGGCGCCGGGCCTGGTCGAGCATCTTCTGCTCGCCAAAGGAGAGCGGCTTCTCATTCTTGCGGAGGATCAGGTCGCGCATCACCTCGGCGATCTCGTGGAGGAGGCCCGTGTTGATCTTCTCGCTGTAGGACTGATAGCGGCGGAGCCAGATCTGATCGTTGAGGCGGACATCCCGCGCGCGGAGGATCTCGTAGATCCCATCGACCTCGTCCGTGGGTACGACCGGACGGAGGTTGACGGAGTCGATCTTCGCGACGGGGATCATGATCTTCTTCTTGGAGTCCATCACCTGCAGGACGTGGAACGTCTGCGTGGTGCCCATGATCTGCTTGGTCTCCACCCCGGTGAACTCCGCGACCCCTTGCGCCGGGTAGACGGCCTTGTCACCGATCTGAAAGGTTGGCATGCGTCCACTCCCTTGGTGTGGTGGTTCGCGCGCAGCTTACCGGCTCGGCGCACCTGCGCCGCGCGGCGTTGTTGAGAGCATGACGGGGAGGAGGGATGAAATGGGACCCCTTCGCGCCCCGGCCCGAGGAAGATACTCCTCGGGCCGGGGGAAGGCAATCCCCAGCGTGGAGTCGCCTGTGTCCTCCCCAGGGAGGGGAGGGGAGGGGAGGGCGTGGCTCAGCCCTTCTTGGCGCTCTCGTAGGCGTCCATCAGCTTGGTGACGGGCCACGTGCCGAGCTTGGCGCGGTAGGTGGCGTCGTTCTTCTGACGGGGCGACTTGGCCTCGATCACGGCGTTCACCAGCGCGTCTTTGTCCGCGAAGGCGGCCTTGAAGCGCGTGAAGGTGGCGTCGAGGCGGAGGAGCTTCTTGTTCGACACGCGCAGGAGGCGGGCCTTGAAGTCCTCATCGGACTCACCCTCGGCGCGCTCCAGCTTGGCGACCAGCGCGTCCACGAGCGCGGTCTTGGTGTCGTGCTTCTGCTTGATGATCTGGAGGGGGCTCTTCTTCATGATCTTTTCCGTGCCGACCTCTTCATGAGGCGCCTGCGCCCAGGCGGTATGCGACGAGGTCGGGGAAGTGGCGCGAGGCGCCGTCGTGGGGAGCCGCGACCCGGGGCGCAGGGCGATGCGGCGCGCAGGCTCCTACCACACCCCAGGCGACGCTGCAAGTCACCCCTTGCGTCGCCTCGCCTGAGGCGCCAGAATCTCTCCGGGCGCAACCCGCCCCCTCACCCCACGCAGGAGCCCCATGAAGCCGAGCACGAAGAGCCGCCTCGCGCTCTCGACCGCCCTCCTCGCCGCGGCCCTCGCCGCGGGCTGCCCCACCGCCCCAGCTCCCCCCGCAGGAGGCGCTGACGCCGGCGCGGCGCCCGCATCCGCCGCGCCGCCTGCCTCCAACGCCCCTCCCGGCTCGGCCGCGCCCCCGGCGACCCTCGCAGGCAACCTGCCCAGCCCCGAGACGCAGCTCGCCGCCTCGGGGGACCTCGTCGTCACCCTGGGGGACTTCGATCGGGCGATCCGGCGCCTGAGCCTCACCGCGCCCGGCGGCGCGGTCATGCCGCTCACCCTGATCCGCACCCCCCACTTCCAGTGGAGCCTCGTCCGCGAGCTGATGACCCTCGCCTTCGCACGGCGCGAGGCCCGGCAGCGCGGCCTCACCCCCACCCCCGAGCAGATCCGCGCCGAGCTGGAGAAGATCCCCGGCATCGCGGAGCTGATGCGCCTCTCCCCCGAAGAGCGCCGCGCCCAGCTCGAACCCCGCGGCCTCGACGACACCGACCTCCTGGAGATCGGCGCCGACCGCCTCGTCGTCCCCGCCCTCCAGAGCGCCCTCATCCCCGACCTCCAGAGCCCGGGCTTCCGCGCCTTCTGGGACATCTACACCGCCCGCAGGCGCCTGCGCTACATCGAGCTGCACCTCACCCCCAACTCCCAGGAGCTGGACGGCTTCGTCACCCACCAGGGACCCGCCATCGAGCGCTACTACAAAGAGCACGCCGCGCGCTTCTCGACCCCCGGCATGCGGCGCGTCAGCGTCGCGCAGCGCCACCTCGCCCCCAACGCCCCCCCCGAGGAGGAGGCGCGCCTGCGGCGCGAGCTGGAGGAGGTCCGCTCCCGCGTCAACGACGAGGGCGCCGACTTCGCCGCCCTCGCCAGGCAGATCAGCGATCACCCCAACGCCCAGGATGGAGGCGCCCTCGGCTGGATCCTCCGCGCGCAGCTCCCCGAGGCCTTTGACGCACCCGTCGGGCGCGTCTCCGAGGTCCAACGCTTCTCCGAGGGCCTCCGCGTCCTCCTCGTCCACGAGGCGCGCCCCACGCAGGAGCGACCCCTCGACGGCCCCCTCCGCCGCGAGATCGCCGCCCTCCTCCTCCGGGAGCGCGGACCCAACCCGGACCAGCTCCAGCGCGCCAAGCGACTCCTCGCCGCCTGGCGCGAGGCCGGACGCGACGGCGGACCTGCCCTGGACGCCGCCCTCAAACAAGAGGGGGTCACCCTCCAGGAGACCCCCTCCTTCCTCCCCTCGCAGGACCCCTTCGTCCCCGGGATCGGAGACGCCCCCGCCCTGGTCGGCCTCATCCCGAGCCTCTCACCCGAGCGCTGGCTGCTGGATCAACCCGTCGTCGTCTCAGGCCGCGTCCTCATCGTCGGCCTCGGCCCCGACGACTCCCACCGGGCGGGCGATCTGGAGGACCTCACCGGCGGACCCGCCGGAGAAGACATGCTCCGCGAGGCCCGCGGCTACGCCTGGGATAAGCACCTCCAGGAGCACCTCCGCCTCGGTGAGATCGAGATCAACCTCAACCCCCTCAAGGCGGTCTACGGCCTCCTCTCCAAAGAAGACGCCGCGCAGCTCCAGCGACAAGCCCTGGAGGACGAGGCCCGCAAGGAGCAGGAGCGACGCATGGAGGACCTCCAGGCCGACCCCGCCACCTCGGCCCCCAGCCTCACACAGCCTCCACCTCGTCCCGGGTCACCGCCTTGATCATGTCGGCCAGCGCCTTGCGACGCGGCTCGTCTTCCCAGAAGACGAGCCGCACCTGACCCACCAGATCCTTCGCCCGACGGAAGGCCCCCACCAGATCGCCGCTCACGTCCATGATCGCGCGGATGCGCTCGCTGATCTCCTCCAGCGACCGCCCCTCGGCCCAGAGATAGCCCAGCGCCATCATGTCCAGATCACACACCACCTCGCCGCCCGCCAGCTCCTGCGCGCGCTGCACCACAGGCCCCTCGACCACCTCCAGCACCGTCTTGATCTGCGCCTCCACCGCAGCGGGCAGGTAGGCGCGCACGCCCACCTGACGCGGCAGCGCGTTCACCAACCCCGTGCACACCCCGTACACCTCGCTTGGGCTCAGATCCTCAAAGACCCCCGCCAGCAGCAGCTCCGCCATCAGGATCTCCTGGATCTGCACGTTGCGCACGAAGCGCGCCCCCGCAGCAAAGGAGCCATCCTTGGCCAAGTATCCGATCTCCTTGAGGAAGTGCACCTTGGCCTGGAAGCGCCCCCAGATCCGGTCCCGCTGGCGATCCAGCTTCCGGCGCAGCCGACGCAGGTTCTCCGCGTAGCGCTCCTGCTGCTCGCGCAGCGCCTCCTCGGGGGTGTGCCGATCCTCGCGCGCCATCTGGAGACGACGCTCCTCGACCGCGATCGCCTCCACCAGCGGCTTGTCCTGATGCGACTCCTGGTACGCCAGGAAGCTCCGCTCCAGGATCCGCCGGATCTCCGCCTCCGAGTGCCGCTCCAGCAGGTTCACCACCGAGTGGAACGAGAGGTTGAACGCCGAGCGCACCGGCTCGTGGCGACCCGAGAGCAGCCGCTCCACCAGATCCGCGCTCCGCGGCCACTCCGCGTACTCCATCTTGATGATGACCTGGCCGCTGGCGTCCAGGCCGCGACGCCCCGCGCGACCGGCCTTCTGCATGAACTGCCGCACCGTCAGCGGCGCGATCTCCTGGCCGTTGTACTTCTCCAGCGCCTCAAAGAGCACCGTCCGCGCGGGCATGTTGATCCCCAGCGCAAACGTGGACGTGCAATAGAGCAGCTTGATCAGCCGCTGCTCGTAGAGCGTCTCCACCAGGTTCTTCAACCCGACGTGTAAACCCGCGTGGTGAAAGGCGATCCCGCGCTGATACATCGTCCGGTGATGCGGCTGGAGCACGCCCGGATGCTCCTTGTCGAAGCGCTCCATCGCGCGCAGCACCTCCTGGCGCTCCGCCTCGGTCAAGAACGCCGTCCGACGACGCACCATCCCCTGCGCGTAACGCTCGGTCGCCTTCCGGCTGAACACGAAGAAGAGCGCCGGCATGTCCTCACCCGAGAGCATCTGCACCAGATCGGTGTGATGCGTCTCGCCCACCTCCGGACGATCCCCACCCCGCCGCCCGCGGCCTCGACCCCGGCCGCGCCGCCCGCCGCGCCCGCCCTCGCTCTGGGACGCCTCCCGGCGCCGCTTCTGGTACGCCTCCACCGAGAGGCGACCCGCCTCCCGGTTCGCCAGGTAGAAGGTCAGCGGCACCGCGCGGCGCTCCTCCCGCACCACCACCACCTCGTGCTGCGCGTTGTCCTCGCCGCCGCGCACCGCGCTCAACCACCCCGCCAGCTCCTCCAGGTTGGAGAGCGTCGCGGAGAGCCCCAGGATGCGGATCGTCGCCGGGAGGTAGATCAGCACCTCCTCCCACACCGTCCCGCGCTCGGGGTCGTCGATGAAGTGCAGCTCATCCAGGATCACCGCCCGCAGCTCGCCCAGCTCCTGCTGCTCGCCCTCCGGGCCGATCCCCTGCAAGAGGATGTTCCGCAGGATCTCGGTGGTCATGATCTGGAGCGGCGCGTCGCGGTTGATCACGATGTCGCCCGTCACCAGCCCCACCTGCTCCGCGCCGAACTGGCGGCAGTACTCCCGGTACTTCTGGTTGGTCAGCGCCTTCACCGGCGCCGTGTAGACCAGCCGCCCCCCCTCCGAGAGCACCTGGTCCACCAGATAATCCGCGATCAGCGTCTTCCCGGTCCCTGTCGGCGCGGACACCAACACCGAGCGCCCCGCGTCAATCGCCTGGAGCGCATCCCGCTGAAAGGCGTCGAGCGAGAGCCCGCGCCACGTCTCATGTCGTCCTTGACCGCTCACGGGTCTCCTGTAGGGGGAAAGAGGCTCGAAGGGCGCTCAGGTCGCGCTCAAGGCCGCCATAAGCCGCGCCTGGCCTGCCTCGTCCAGGCGCGACAGCGCCTCGACGAAGATCTGGGTCTCAAGCCGGTTGTGCCGCGTCAGCAGCGCGGTCGCCTCAGCCACCACCTCCAACGCCTGCTCTGTGTTCAGCGCCGCCGCGCCCTGATGGGCCGCCGCCACCAGACGACGCACCCGCGTCGTCTTCTGGCACAGCTCCTCGTGCTCGGCCTCCAGCTGGTCCAGGCGCGTCGCCATGTCTGGCAGCGCCTCCTTCAGGTGGGAGAAGATGGCCTCCTCCTCGATCCCGAAGTGCTCCAGCATCTCGTCCAGCGCGAAGCGGAGATCTTCGCGCAGATCGTCCAGCACCTCCACGTCAGCCCCCTCCTCCTGGAGCTGCCGCAGCGCCGCCTCGACGCTCTTGAAGAGTCGGTCCAGCTTCTGGTGATCTTCGATGATCCGAAGTCGGAGGTGATCGTCCTGCCCCATCGCGCCCTCGCTCGCTGCTCAAGCCCTTGCCAGCCTCGCCGCACCAAGGCCCCCTGAGCATAGCGCCACCCGCGCGCGCGCACAACTCCCCGCCGCCCTCGCGTTGGGGGCGGCGAGGCGTTGAGCAGGGGGGGGGATCAGTGCTGGGGGACGAAGGTGTACTTGCCGTGGTTGGCCTTGGCGAGCCAGCTCTCCTCCTTGACGATCTTGCGCATGAGGTTGCTGACCCGCAGGTTCAGCCCCTTCTCCGCCCAGCCCTGCTTCACCAGGTGCTGCGTCAGGCCCTTCGGGGACTGGCTGAAGCGGGGGCGGCTCGCGAAGTACTCGTACACCACGTCCTTCAGCTCCTGGTTGGTCCGGCGACGCGGCAGCTCGCCGTCCTCCGTCAGATCCGTCCGGCCCTCTTTGACCGCCGTCAGGTTGTTCAGCGACGACTCGTAGGCGTGGATCTGCGTCTTCAGCTTGATGTAGCGCTCTTCGACCTCGCTGAACTCCTCACGCGCCTTCTCCAGCGCCTGCTTCAGCATTTCGATCATGTTCTCGTCGAGCGAAGGATCCTGGGTCATGGTAAGTTACTCCATCACTTGTGGGGAAGAACGAGCGACATTTACGTCTGCTCATGCCCATGACATCTAAAACCTGCACCCTGGAATGTCAATGATCTATTCAGCCTATCGCTTGAAAATCAAATCAAAAGCGCCTCTTGCCCCGGCGCGCCTCGTCCCATAGGATGTCCGCGCACGAGGACGCCTCCCCGCGCCCTCCCTCTGAGTATGGAGCTCCGATACTTGACTCGACAGAGACTCTCCGCAGATGAGCGGCGACGACAGCTCCTCCGCTGCGCCGTACGCGTCTTCGCTCGACATACCTTTCATGGCGCGACCACCCGCATGATCGCTGAAGAAGCGGGCGTCGCTGAGGCGCTCATCTTCCGATATTTCGGCTCAAAACGACGCCTCTTCTCCGAAGCTGTCGATCTCAGCGGCGCCCGCATGGTGGACGGCATCGCCCGCATCCTCGAAGACGACACCCTCGCCCCGCCCCTCGCCTTGCGCGCCCTCCTCCTCTACTACCTCGACACCCTCGTCAGGCACCCCGACCTCGCCAAGATGGTCTTCCTCGTCTCCGCCGAGCTGGATGACCCCGAGCTGCGAGAAGCCTACACACCCCACCAGGAGCGCGCCCTCCACCTCATCGCCCACGCCGTCAAGCGCTGGCAGGAGCGCGGGCTCCTCCGACCCGACCCCTCGCCGCGCGCCGCCGCCTGGCTCATCCTCGGCTCCTACCACACCCTCGCCTTGATGAAGCACTCCGGACGCCTCGATGAGGTCAACGTGGACCTCGCCGTCGCCCTCGTCCAGCCCTTCATCGCCCCGGAGCAGGAGAGGGCGTCAACCCAAGAAGAAAACCCGCAAGAATCTGTGTAGATTCTTGCGGGCTCTCTTCGTGAGGGGGCACCGGCGAGCAGGGGCAGCGCCCCTGAACACTCCACCTACGCCGCGCTCTTGGTGTCGTACACCAGCAGCGGCCGATCCTTACGGAGCACCACATCCTCGGTGATGATGCACTCGCGCACGCCCTTGAGCGAGGGCAGCTCGTACATCACATCCAGCATCAGATCCTCCAGGATGCCGCGCAGACCGCGCGCCCCCGCCTTGCTCTTCTCGACCTGACGCACGATCGCCACCATCGCCTCCTGGTGGAAGCGCAGCTTGACCCCCTCCAGATCGAAGAGCTTCTGGTACTGGCGGATCAACGAGTTCTTCGGCTTCCACAGGATCTCCACCATCTCCTGCTCGCCCAGCTTGTCGAAGGTCACGATCACCGGCAGACGACCCACGAACTCCGGGATCAAGCCGAACTTCACCAGATCCTCCGGACGCACCTGCTTCAAGAGATCGTTCGTCCGCAGGTTCCGCTGCGAAAAATCGGCGCCGAAGCCCAGCGGCGTCTGACCCACCCGACGCTCGATGATCTGCTCCAGACCCTCGAACGACCCGCAGCACACGAAGAGGATGTTCGTCGTGTCGACCTGGATGAACTCCTGCTGCGGACGGTTCCGGGAACCCTCCGGCGGGATCATCACCTTCTCCGACTCGATCATCTTCAAGAGCGCCTGCTGCACACCCTCGCCGCCCACGTCCCGCGTCGAGGACGGCGAGTCGCTCTTGCGCGAGATCTTGTCGATCTCGTCGATGCACACGATCCCGCGAGACGCCGCCGCCACGTTCCGATCCGCGGCGATCCACAGGTTCTTCACCACGTTCTCGACGTCCTCACCGACGTAACCCGCCTCCGTCAGCGACGTCGCGTCCGCGATCGTGAACGGCACGTCCAGCCGACGCGCCAGCGTCTGCGCCATCAGCGTCTTGCCCGAACCCGTCGGCCCGATCATCAAGATGTTGCCCTTGGAGAGCTCCACCTCGTCGTCCACCGGATCGTCCCCGTCCAGCTCCGTCTTGATCCGCTTGTAGTGGTTGTACACCGCCACCGCCAACACCTTCTTGGCCTGATCCTGGCCGACGATGTGCTGGTCCAGATACTCCTTGATCGACCGCGGACGCATGTCCTGCGGCTTCTTCTCCTCGCTCGACCCCGGCGGCGCGTCCTCCTCGATGATCTCTTTGCAGAGAGCGACGCACTCGTCGCAGATATGCACGCTCTCGGGGCCCGCGATCAGCTTGCGGACGTCCTTCGCCTCCTTCCCACAGAAGGAGCAACGCGTGCGCGCTGTGTTTCGGGTTGCCATGGGTTCGGAAGCTCTCCTTGCTGCTCAACGTCACGCCGCGTCCCCGAACGGGACCGGCGGCTCTCTCTCCAACGCCTCAACGCGACGCTTATTTCCCCGCGCCCAGCAGCGCCTCGACCTCGCCTCGCGTCGGCAGCGCGCCCCGGCTGCCGAAGCTCCGCAGGCTCAACGTCGCCGCGGCCGTCGCGAAGCGCATCGACCCCGCCAGACCACGCCCCTCAAGCCAGCCATGCGCGAACGCACCCCGGTAGATGTCGCCCGCGCCCGTCGCGTCCGTCTCCTCCGACAGCCGCATCGGGCTCTGCACGTGCGAACCCTCCCTGTCCTGACCCACGCTCCCCTCGTCCCCCAGCGTGATCACCGCCACCGCCGGCCCCTGCGACCGCAGCCGCGCCAGCGCCTCCTGAGGCTGCCCCGCCCCGCTGTACTCCAGCGCGAAGCGCTCCGAGGCGATCACCATCGACGACGCACGCACCAACGCCTCCGACGAACCCGTCACCTGACGGGCGTCCAGGAGCACCGGCACGCCCGCCGCCCGCGCCGCCCGCGCCAACGCCAGCTGCGCCGACGGGTGCGCCCCGTCCAATAACACCAGCGACACCCCCGCCAGCGACACCCCCGACACCTCCGCGGCCTCCAGCGACGACACCGTGCCGCGCGTCCACCACGACTGCCGCAGCCCCGTCGTCCGCTCACCGATGATGAACGCGAACTGGCTCACCGCCCCACGCTCCACCACCATGTCCTCGACACCCACCCCCGCCTCGCTCAACGTCCGACCGATCAACGCCCCGCGCTCATCGTCCCCCACCTTGCCCACGAAGCGCACCCCCGCCCCAAGCTGCGCCAGCATCACACCCGCCGTCGCCGCTGCGCCGCCCCCCTGGATCGTGAACTGGTGCAGCTCCGCCTCGCCCCCAAGCGGCTGCATCCGCTCGACGACACCCAGCGTCACCAGCGTGCAGTGACCCGCGCAGAGGACCGTGGGGGGGAGGGGCGTTGACAACATGGCTCCTGCTCAGCTTCTCTTCATCCAGTCGAGGGCCTCGGCGCTTGAGGCTCCCACGCAAGCTACAAGCACTCGCCACGCGACGCAAGGTTCTCCTACGATGCCCTACACCCTCGCACCCCACGAGCGCGCGCGCCTCCTCCTCGCCCTCCAGACCCGCTCCTCACCGCCTGACCTCTCCGCCGACGCCTGGCTCGCCTTCGCCCACGAAGCCGCTGAGGCCCGACTCCTCGACACCCTCGCCGCCCTCCTCCTCCTCCCCCACCCCAGGCCCCTCCGCAAAGACCTCCGCAAGCTCGCCCACAAGCTCCGCACCCAGGGCCTCGCCTTGCCCGACGCGCCCCGGATCGCCCGCGCCCTCCCCGACACCCCGCCCCCCGCCGCGCGCGCCGCACCCGCC
>CAUJGC010000021.1 GCA_963169075.1 Myxococcota bacterium | reverse complement strand
AGCACCCCCGCCCGCCCGGCCGCCCCCCCCCCCCCCCCCCCCCCCGCCCCCGCCCCCCCGCCGCGGGGCCGCCGCCCCCCCCCCCCCGGACCCCGCGTTATGGGAGCCTGTCATGGAGCTGTGGAGCACCGATCGAGAGTCGCTGGAGCGTGAGTCGGAGGTGGAGTTCGTCAAGGGCTCCGGCCCGGGCGGCCAGCACCGCAACAAGCGCGAGACCGGGGTGCGCCTGCGCCACCTGCCCACCGGGATCGTCGTCATGGCGACCGAGCGCCGCTCCCAGGCCCGCAACCGCGCCCTGGCCTTCGAGCGGCTGGCCGCCAGGCTGGAGCTGCTCAACGAGGTCCAGGCGCCGCGCATCCCCACCCGCATCCCCCAGGGCATCCAGCGCGCCCGCCTGGACAGCAAGCGCCAGCAGGCCCAGAAGAAGACCCTGCGCCGCCGCGTCACCTGGGAGGTCTAGGCCAGCCGCGCCGCCGCCACCAGCCGCTCCACCCCCAGCGCCCAGCCGATCCCGCGCTGCGGCGCGCCGCCCAGCAGCCCCATCGCCCCGTCGTAGCGCCCGCCGCCGATGAGCTGCCCCGCGTCCGGCCCCAGGATCGGCGCGTCCACCTCCAGCGTCATCCCCGTGTAGAAGCCCGCCCCGCGCGAGGCCGCCAGGCTGAAGGTCCGCACAAAGCCCGCAGGCAGCGCGGGCGCCGTCAGCGGCTCCAGCGCCGCGACCACCTCGGCCCCGGCGCCGGGCTGGAGCACCTCCAGCCGCGCGGCCAGCGCCTCCAGGGAGGCCTCGGGCGCCGTCAGCGCCAGCAGCGCCTCGCGCTGCGCCTCGCCCAGGCCCAGCGCCTCGGCCTGACGCCAGAGGACGCCGTCCAGCCAGGCCAGGAGCGCGCCGGCCTGCTCCAGCGCCTCGGGGGGGGCCTCGGGGACCTTCGCGGCGCGCACCGCCAGGCGCGCGCCGACCTCCAGGATGTGGCGGGCGTCCTCGTGGGCGTGGGGGTCTACCTCCGCGCCGTCGGCGCGGCGCGCGCGCCCGCAGGGCGGGGCGAAGCGCTCGCGCAGGCGCGCGGTCACGTCCAGCACGTCATCCAGCCCCCGACGCGGGGCCGGCGTCACCACCGTCAGGTGCTCCAGGATGCGCTGACGCGCCCCGGCGTGCCCCAGGCGCACCACCGCCTGGGCGATCCCCGCCCCCGACACGACCTCCAGCGCCAGCCCCAGGGCCTCCAGCTCGCCCGCCGCGGCCTCCGCCGGATCGCGATCCCCGATCCGCTCCAGGCCCAGCTGATGGAACTCCCGCAGGCGCAGCGGGCGGATGCGCTCGTGGCGCCACGCCAGCCCCGACGAAGCGACCCGCACCGGCCCGCCGTCGCCCTCCCCCAGCAGGCCCCCCGCCAGGGCGCGGCAGAGGCCTGCCGTCAGATCCGGGCGCAGCGCGTACTCCCGATCCGTCATGAAGGTGATCAAACGCTGTTGAATCTCACGGCCATAGAGCCGCTGATAAAGCTCCAGCGCCTCGAAGGCCGGCGTCTCCACCGCGACGTAGCCGCGGCGGCGGAGCGTCTCCAGGCCGCGCTCAACGGCAGCCGCCAGCTCGGCCTGCGCCGAGGCGTCACGATCCAGCACCCCCACAGGACGTCGCGTCATCCATTCCCCATCAAGAGAAAGGCCCCCGCTGCCGCCAGCGCCAGCACGATCAGGCCGATCACCACATAGCCCATCACCGAGACGCCGCGCGGCTCGGGCGGCGGCAGAGGCAGCGGCGCCTCCGCCAGCGGCGAGATGCCCAGCGAGTCCTCCGCGGGCCTGGACGCCACCGCAGGCGCGGACGGGGCGCCCACCGCCGGGATCGCCAGCGGCGTCAGGGAGGGCTCCGGCTCGTCCAGCTCCCGCAGCGCGGTCTCCGCGTCGGGGTAGCGCTCCTCCAGCGGCTTGGCGACCGCGCGGGTGATCACCTGCCGCAGGTGGGGATCTTCAATCGAGTCCGGGATCACCACCGGCACCGCCGACCCCTGGGTCATCGCGATGTCCAGCGGGTTGCTCCCCACCACCGCGCGCTCCCCGGTCAAGCACTCGATGAAGACCAGGCCCCAGGCGTAGATGTCCCCCGGCGGCGTGGTCTTCTTCTCCCGGATGTACTCCGGCGCCATGTAGGCCGGCGTCCCCTGGATCTGGGACTGGGCGGTGAGGGACTGGTAGTCGCTCTTGCGCGCCGACTCCACCAGCCCGGCGATGCCGAAGTCCAGCACCATCGCGTTCTGCCGCGACCCGGTGGTGGTCACCATGATGTTGTGGGGCTTCAGATCCCGGTGGACGATCCCCAGCGCGTGGGCGCAGCTCAAGGCGTCGAGGACCTGGCTCATCAGGTGGCGCGCCACCCGCGGCTGCATCGGCCCGTTCTCCTTGAGGAAATCCGCCAGGTTGATCCCGTCGATGAACTCCAGCGCCATGAAGAGCCCCCGCTCCTCCAGCTGGCCCGAGTCGATCAGCCGCACGATGTTGGGGTGCTTGAGCTGCCCGATCAGCTTCATCTCGCGCTCAAAGCGCGCGTGCTCCACGTTGGCGTTGGCCGAGAACGCCAGCTTCTGCTCCAGCAGCACCTTCACCGCGACGTGCTGACCCGTCGAGATCTGACGCGCCTTATACACCACCCCATAGGCGCCCTGACCCAACACGTCGAGGATCTCAAAGCGACCATCGAGGATAGAACCGATCTCGAAGGGCTCACCCATCGGTGTCTCCGTGGTACGATAGCCTCGGCGGGCTCATAGCCCAGACGACGACCTACCCGACACTACCACCGTCCCGCCTCGCCCACAAGCAACCCATCACACCCCAGCCCAGGAGCCCCGGTGTCCCAGCCCGATGACGATGACCTCGACGCCACCGCCAACGACGCGCCCTCCGCCCGGCACAAGCGCAACCGCTCCGGCGCCGCCACCCGGCGCCGCATCCTCCAGGTCGCCACCACCCTCTTCGCCGCAGGCGGCTACGAGGCCACCTCCCTCCGCCAGATCGCCATCGCCGCCGAGGTGGACCTCGCCACCCTCAAGTACCACATCGGAGACAAGGCCCTCCTCTTCGCGGAGGTCTACCGCCAGGGCCACGCCGAGCTGATCCGTCACGTCGAGCCCGTCCTCGCCGCCATGCACGAGGTCAGCGACGAGGCCAGCCTCCGGGCCTGCGTCCGCCTCCTCGTCGCCAACTTCCACGACTTCATCGAGGACAACCGCGAGTTCATCCGCATGGTGCTCTTCCGGATGCTCGAAGACCCCTCCAACATGAGCGCCCTGGAGAACGAGCTGCAAGGGCTCGCCGTCACCCTCGTCGAGCGCGCCCTCAGCCGCCTCATCGAGGCGGGCATCGCCCGCCCCATCGACGCCCGCGCCCTCATCGCCTTCATCGCCACCGCCCTCCCCATGTGGTTCGTCACCTGCGAGGTCAAGCCCGGCTGGATCGGCGACCCCAACCCCGCCACCTCCGCCGAGGGACGCGCGCGCAGCGAGCAGCTCTTCGTCGAGCTGCTGGAGCGCGCCCTCCTCCCCCTCCCGACCCTCTCCTGAGGCGCGCAGAAAAAGTGCGCGGCCACCCCTTGCTTTTTCCATCAGGCGATGGAAACTGTTTCCATCACCTGATGGAAGTCCTCGACCTCCGCCGGGTGCGCCCCTCTCCTCGCCGCCCCGGAGGCCCGCCCATGCCGCTCCACCTCCACGCCTGGACCCGCTGGAACCAGCGCGCCGCCCGCGCCCAGCAGACCCTCCGCGATCTCCGCACCGCCCTCACCCGTCCGCTGGGCCCGCCCTCCCGGCCAGGCGCCGAGCAGCGCGCCCCCTCCCAGGCGGGCCTCCGCCCCCTCCCCGCCGAGCGCCTCCTCACCGTCGTCGCCGTCGAGCGCCCCGCCCCCGACGCCGTGACCCTCGTCTTCGCCCAGCCCGAAGGCGCGCCGCTGCGCTTCGTGCCGGGGCAATTCCTCACCTTCACCCTCCCCCACCCCGACGGCCCGCTCCGCCGCTCCTACTCGATCTGCACCGATCCCGCCGACCCGGACACCTTCGCCGTGACCGCCCGGCGCGTCGCGGGGGGACGGGCCTCCAACCTCCTCAACGACACCGCGGCGCCGGGGATGACGCTGGCGGCCTCGGGGCCCCACGGCCGCTTCACGCTGGACCAGGCCCCTGCCGGGGCGCCGCTCCTCCTGATCGCGGGCGGCGCCGGGATCACCCCCCTCCTGGCGATGGTGCGGGCGCTGGCGCGGCGCGGCTTCGCGGACCACCCCCAGACCACCCTCCTCTACGGCAGCCGCCGCGCGGACCTCATCCTCTTCCGCCCCGAGCTGGAGGCCATCGCCCAGGCCCACCCCGGCGCCTTCGCGCTGCGCCTGGCCCTGGACGACCTCGCGGACGCCCCGCCGGGCGCCCTCCCTGGCCCCCTCGACGCCGCGCACCTCGGCGCTCACCTGCCCGAGCGCCTCGCGCCGGGCGCCCACGCCTTCCTCTGCGGGCCGCGCCCGATGATGGACGCCGCCGCCGACCTCCTCCAGCGCCGGGGCCTCCCCGCCGCGCAGGTCCACATGGAGCGCTTCGCCTCCCCCGAGGACGGCGCCAGCGCCGCCCGGCTGGACGCCGGGCCGCCTCGCCCCGTGGCGATCACCTTCGCGCGGGCAGGCCACACCCACGCCGCCGACACCCACACCACCCTCCTGGACGCCTCCGAGGCGTCGCCCCACCCCATCCCCTCCTCCTGCCGCGTCGGCGGGTGCGGCGCCTGCCGCGTCCGCGTGATCAGCGGCGAGGTCTGGATGGAGGCGCCGAACTGCCTGAGCGCCGAGGAGGTGGAGGCGGGGTGGCGCCTGGCCTGCGTCGGGCGACCCTGCGGCGCGCTCACCATCGATCACTGAAATCCATCTGGACTGATCAGGAATATAAGGTGTCATCATGAATACAACGCCCCTCAGCCACCTCACCCACCTCCTCCCCACCGCCATGCGCCGCCGCGTGGAGCCTGTCCTGGAGGCCGTCGCCATGCTGCGGGAGGTGGAGAACACCGCCGTGATGGCGCGCTTCACCCCCTCGATGCTGCGGGGCTTCGTGCTCCGGCTGGGGCGCCGGGAGGAGGCCACCGAGATGCTGGCGACCCACGCCGCCCGCTTCGACTGGACCTACGCCTCGGACTTCCCCGAGATGCGGGCGCTCTACAGCCGGGCCAAGCAACACCAGTGGGACGCGGAGACGCTGCTGGACTGGGGGATGGACGTGGACCCCATGCACCCCGACCGCCCCCTCATCCCGAGCGACTTCTTCGACTTCGACGCCCTCGACCGCCACGTGAAGCTCAGCGCCGAGGAGCGGCGGCGCTTCCTCTACAACATGGCCGCGTGGATGCTCTCGCAGTTCCTCCACGGCGAGCAGGGCGCCCTCTTCGCGGCGGCCCAGGTCACCGAGTCCGTCCAGTGGTTCGACGGCAAGCTCTACGGCTCCACCCAGGTCGTCGATGAGGGTCGCCACGTCGAGGCCTTCCACCGCTACCTCGACACCAAGCTCAACAAGCTCTACACGATCAACGACAACCTCTTCGTCATCATCGACTCCCTCATGAGCGACCCCCGCTGGGACATGAAGTTCCTCGGGATGCAGATCATGGTCGAGGGCCTGGCGCTGGGCGCCTTCGGCACCCTCTACAAGCTCACCCGCGAGCCCCTGCTCAAGAACCTCCTGGGGGCCGTCATCCAGGACGAGGCCCGCCACGTCCACTACGGCGTCCTCGCCCTGCGCGAGCACGTCCGCACCGCCTTGAGCGAGGCCGAGCGTCGCGAGCGCGAGGACTGGGCCTTCGAGGTCGCCCTCCTCATGCGCAACCGCTTCATGGCCCACGAGGTCTACGAGGAGTGGTTCGAGGGCATCATGACCCGGCGCCAGTGGAACGACCTCATCTCCTCCTCGCCGGGCATGCGCGAGTTCCGCGACGTCATGTTCCGGCGCCTGGTGCCCAACCTCGACACCATCGGCCTCCTCTCGCCGCGGGTGGAGGCGCACTACCACCGGGTGGGCCTCCTGCGCTTCCGCGGCGGCAAGAACGCCATGCAGCTCTCCGGTGACGACCTGCTGCGGGATCTGGACGGCGAGATCGCCGCTGCGTAGGCTCGGGCCCTCGTCCCTGCCCGCTCGGGACAAAATCCCAACCTCAAGAGGACAAAGATCCTGCCCACCTCCGGGCATGTGCCTCATGCGCTCGATGGCTGCGCCGCTATGCTGGGTTGCGGCTCCTCAGGGAGACACCCCGGACGAGCGGCGCCGCCCCACCATCCCGTGATGATCCGCTGCGGCTCCCTCTCAGATCTCGCCCTGAGCCCTGCGCAGACCTGCGCGTCTTCCACGACGAGAGAGGGATCCCATGAAGAAGCTGAGCTTGCTGGCGCTGCTCACCCTGAGCGCGCTGGCGCTTGTGGCCTGCGGCGAAGACGACGAAGAGGCCCCGGCGGCGAGCTGCGGCGATCAGCCGACCGAGACCTGGTGCAAGGACGCAGACGGTGACGGCCACGGCGACGCCGCCACCGCCCAGGAGACGTGCGCTCCCCCCACGAGCTATGTGACCGTCTGCGACGACTGCGACGACAGCCGCGCCGAGGCCTACCCCGGCGCCCCCGAGCTGTGCAACGGCCAGGACGACACCTGCGACGGCCAGGCGGACGAGGGGCTGGGCGTCGGTGACACCTGCGCCACCGGCGTCGGCGCCTGCCGCGCCGAGGGCGCCTTCGCCTGCGGCCCCACCGGGCAGG
Source organism: Myxococcota bacterium (assembly GCA_963169075.1). Taxonomy (GTDB): domain Bacteria; phylum Myxococcota_A; class Bradymonadia; order Bradymonadales; genus CAUJGC01. Next base: position 10,535 of record CAUJGC010000021.1, on the reverse strand, counting down.
TCATCTGCACCGCCGAGGCCGGCGCGCCGGGCCTGGAGGTCTGCGACGGCCTCGACAACGACTGCAACGGCACCGTCGATGACGCCGAGACGGCCTGCGCCTGCGAGGACGGCCAGACTGTCGCCTGCGGCAGCGACATCGGCGCCTGCACCACCGGCACCCAGACCTGCGAAGGCGGCCAGCTGGGCGCCTGCGTCGGCGCGGTCGAGGCTGCGGAGGAGGTCTGCGACGGCATCGACAACGACTGCAACGGCCAGATCGACGATCTGGTCGATCCCGGCTGCGGGTGCGTGAACGGCGAGGTGATCCCGTGTATGCCGTCGCCGGAGGTCTTCGCGTTGAGCGTGGAGGTCCGCGCGCCAGGCGGCGGCGCCCAGGCCACCTTCATCCAGCCGGTCAACCGCGCGATGTTCGACGGGCGCCGCATCACCAACGACAACGCCATCGAGAACGAAGGCATCGCCCGCCTGATGACCTCGGGCGGCAACCTCTTCATCGGGGAGCGCACGGCGCCGACCATCCACAAGTACGAGGTCGGCCAGGATCTGAGCCTGACGGAGCTGGACACGATCAGCTTCGCGGCCTCGGGGGCGCCGCGCATCGACATCGGGCAGGTGTGGGTGAACCCCTCCAAGGCGTACTTCCTCTGGGGCGGGACGCTGACGGGCGTGTACTGGAACCCGGACACGATGGAGATCCAGGAGAGCTTTGACCTCACGAGCGCCCAACGCGAGGGCTTTGAGGGGCTGATGCTCCTCCAGGGCGTGTTCCTCTTTGAGCATGCCGTGCAGGGTAACCGGGCGTTCGTCTCGACGCTGCACTCCTCGGGCTCCAACGGGCTCTACTACCCCAGGATGGCGGTCACGGTCTTCGACACCGACACCGACGAGGTGCTCAAGGTCATCGAGGACGACCGCTGCTACGGGGCGTCCACGATGCTGAAGGCAGACAACGGAGACATCTACGTCTCCAGCTACAGCTACGCGGGCGCGATCTACAAGGCGGGGACCTACGCGTACAAGCCGACCTGCATCCTGCGGATCAAGGCCGGCGAGGACGAGTTCGATCCGGACTTCTTCGTGAGCTTCCCGGACGTGCTGGAGGGCCGGGAGTGCACGCGGTGGTACCCGGTGAACGAGCGCTACTCCTACGCCTTCGCGATCCCGGTGGAGAACCTGGCGAACGCGGAGCAGCCCCACAACACCGACGGCGAGATCTGGCTGGTGGATCTCCAGGAGCGGCGCGGCGAGAAGGTGGAGGAGCTGCCCACGACGACGGCCTTCCTCTCGCTGGGCTACCCGGACTCCCACGACAGCCTCGTGCTGGGCGTGACGACGGTGCCAGGTCAGCTGGATCGGAGCACGGTCTACCGGCTGGTCCCCGAGGAGGACAGCGTCACGCCGATCTTCGAGGTGGACGGGCTCTTCCGCGGCTTCTACCCCATCCGCTGACCCGGGAGGCCGCCATGTCTCTGCCGCGACGTCACCGCTCGGGCTTCGAGGTCCTGGGGGCGCTCCAGGGGGCGCCGCTGGAGCGCCCTGAGGAGGAGGCGCCGCTCTTCGCGGCGTCGCCTGGCTTCGCCCGCGAGGCTGGCGGCCCCATCACCCGCGCCTTCCTCGCCGCGCTCCCTGGCGCGGCGCAGGAGGCCGCGATCATCGACTCCTCGCTGGTCTGGCTCACGCCCGGGCTGGCGCACGAGGTGGAGCTGGCGCCGGGGCGGACGGGGGGGCCGCACCGCGCCCCCCCGCTCTACCGCCACGAGCCCTTCCCCGGTCACACCACCGGGCTCCGCGGCGAGATCAACCGGATGCAGGGGGCGACCCACTACCTGGCGGTGGTGGGGGCGCCCTGCACCCCGGAGGTCGCCGTGGGGGAGATCGCGCTGGATGACGCCGAGGCCCCCGAGCCCTTCTGGCACCCCGAGGAGCCGCGCGGACGCGACGCGCGCATCCGCAAGTGGATTGCAGAAGGGGCCTTGACCTCGGCGGCGCTGCCGTTGGGCGCGGTGGTCCGCCTGGGCTGGGGGAGCTTCTGGTGTCCGCGCCGCGCCGCGAAGGCGGGCTTCCAGCTCATCCTGCGCGCCAGCGTCGGCGCCCCGCGCCCCGTCGTGAACGGGGTCCGTAACGTCTCATTCATCTGACAGGAGGTGCGTCGTGCGCTTTGACTCCACCCTACGCCTCCTCCAGCCGCTCCCCCGCTTCCCTCAGGAGGTGGTGCGCGAGGAGGTGAGCCAGTGCCGCGTCCCCTGCGCCCAGGCGCGCGCGGGAGGGCCGGTCCACCGAGCCTTCATCGAGGCGCTGCCCCAGGCGTGGCAGGACGATCCCGACGTGGAGATCTTCTCCCGCCTCCTCTGGGTGCGGGCGGGCTGGTATCCGATGTCGCTGGGCTACCACTGCGACTGGGCCGCGCCCTCGGGCGCGCCGGGCGACGCGCCGCGGGTCGAGACGCTCATGGCGAACTTCGGCGGCTGCACCCACACCGAGTTCATCGACGCACCCTTCGAGGTGGACGACCTGCCCCCCGGCCCCTCCCGGCAGCGCGCCTGGGGCGAGGAGCTGGCGGCGCGGGTGGCGCGCGGTGAGCTGCGGACGACCCGCCTGCCGGAGGGGGTGCTGGCGTGGTTCGACAACGCCGCGTGGCACCGGGCGATGCCCGCCACCGAGACGGGGTGGCGCCTCCTCATCCGGGCGATCCGGGGCCTGGAGCCCAGCCGCCGCCACGACGGCCAGAGCACCTTCACCTCCGTCCGCAACACCTTCCGCCCCACCACCCCCGAGGAGGAGGCCCGCTATGCGCCCTACCGATGAAGCGGCGCCGCGGCGGCGCCTCCTGATGGTGGCTGACGTCCAGACGGGCTACCACCACGACGCGATCTCGTGCGCGCTGGCGGTGGTGGAGCGGCTGGGGCGCGCCTCGGGGGCGTATGAGGCGACGCTGCGCACGGACTCGCAGCTCATCACGCGGACGCCGATCCTGGGGCAGGGGGCCAAGTATGGAGGCAAGCGGGTGAACGCCCGCAACCTCAACGACTTCGACGCGCTCTTCTTGATGCCGAGCGGCTCGGGGACGCTCTCGGAGGCCCAGAAGGAGGACCTGCTGGCCTTTGTCCGCGACGAGGGCAAGGGGTTGATCGTGGGCCACGCGGCCACGGTGGGCTTCTTCGACTGGCCGGAGTTCGGCGCGCTGATCGGAGGGCGGCTGGGCGGCGAGGTGGAGGTGGCGGGGGAGATCGAGGTGGAGGATGCGGGGTTCCCCGGGGCGATGGCTTTCGGGACGACCCGCTTCACCTATTACGAGCAGCACCCGATCCTGAAGGAGCCCTACCGCCGCGAGGACGTCCACGTCGTGATGCGCCTGGACCCGGCCTGCCTGACGCCGGAGCAGCGCGCGCGGCGGCCCGACGGCGACCTCCCGGTGGTGTGGACCCGACGCTACGGCGCCGGGCGCGTCTACAGCGCAGCCTGGGGGCACATGGCGGCGACGTGGGAGGACCCGCGCTTCCAGGCGATGCTCCTGGGGGGGATCCGGTGGGCGATGGGGGATGACGGGACGTAATGCATAGAAAATTATGCAATTACATATCAATCTTCACCCTCTCTGCCCTCGGCGTCGCCCCGCTCGACGCCGCCGCGCAGCCCACCCCCGAGCCCGCGCCACCCGCTGAGGCCCAGGGCGATGACGTCCTCGTCGAAGGTGAGCGCCTCCGCAGCGGTGACGTCCGCGGCACAGAGGCCGCGGAGGTCATCTCCACCGAGGAGGCGCAGCAGGAGTCGGTGGACATGGGGACGCTCCTCAACCGCACCAAGGGCGTGACGCTGCGCCAGAGCGGCGGGCTGGGGAACCCGGGGCTCTTCTACATCCACGGGCTCTACGGCAAGCGCATCCGCTTCTTCGTCGATGGGGTGCCCGCCGAGCAGAGCCTGCTGGGGCTCTCGCCGTCGGATCTGCCGGTGCACCTGATCGACACCATCGAGATCCACAAGGGGGTGGTGCCGATCCGCCTGGGCGCGGACGCCCTGGGGGGGGCGGTGAACATGACGACGCGGGAGGTGGGGGCGCAGAGCTTCCTGGACACCTCCTCGCGACTGGGCTCCTACGGGCTCCTGCGGAGCAGCGTGGTGGGGCGGACGCTGCTGGAGCCCCAGACGCAGCTCTTCCTGGACGTCAACGCCTTCATCGACCGCGCCGACAACGACTACCCGGTGGACGTCGAGCTGACCGACGCCCGGGGGAAGCTGGTCCCGGCGACGGTGCGGCGCTTCCACGACGGCTACGACGCCTACGGCGTCGGGGCGACGCTCGGGGTGATGAACCAGCCCTGGGCGCGGCGCCTCTCGGCGGGGGTCTTCACCTCGCAGACCGACAAGGAGGTGCAGAGCAACCCCCGCATGACCGTGCCCTACGGGGACATCACCCAAGGCGAGGACGCCCTGGGCGCCCAGCTCCGCTACCAGCTCGGAGACGACGACGGGCCGTGGTCCGCCGACCTCCTCGTGAGCTACGTCCAGCGCGACGCACGCTTCGTGGACATCTCGCGCAACCTCTGGGACTGGAGCGGCGACATCATCAACTCGCGGGCGAACCCCGGCGAGCGCTCGCGCGGCGAGCGGGTGACGCGCGAGATCGACCAGCTCGCCGGGCGCCTGAACCTGGGCTACCGGGTGGCCTCGCACAGCCGCCTGGAGCTGAACATCCTGCCCAGCTCCCGCGACGAGACGCGCACCACGGAGCTGACCGTGGACGCCGGCGTGGAGCCGACCCAGGCGTCCTACGCGCTCTTCAAGGTGGCCTCGGGGCTCTCCTGGCGCCTCACGGCGCTGGAGGGGGCGCTGGAGAGCGACACCTTCGCCAAGCACTTCTACACGAAGCCGGGGGGCGATCTCTCCAGCGACCCCTCGGGGCAGCAGGACTTTGAGACGCAGCGCCACGCCTTCGGCGCAGGCGAGGGGCTGCGCTTGCGCCTGCTCCGGGGGCTGGACCTGAAGGCGTCGTATGAGTACGCCGTGCGGGTGCCCGACGCGGAGGAGCTCTTCGGAGACGGCGGCTTCGTCGCCGCCAGCACGGATCTCCGCGACGAGCGGAGCCACAACCTCAACCTGGGGGTGCTGGCGGGGCCGCTGGAGAGCGAGGCGCTGGGGCGGCTGACCTCGGGGGTCAACCTCTTCTTCCGGCGGACGAGCGACCTGATCTTCCTGACGGTGATCCTCGACAGCGCCCGCTACCAGAACATCTCGGACGTGGACACCCAGGGCGTGGAGGCAGACATCAGCTGGACAGGCTGGGAGGTGCTGACGCTGGGGGCCAACGGCACCTGGTTCAAGGCAGCCAACACGACGACCACCGGCTACTTTGGCCGCTTCGAGGGGGAGCGTATCCCCAACATCCCGTGGTTGTTGGCCAACTTCAACGCCGCGGTGCAGCTCCGGGGGCCGCACCCGGTGGTGGACCCGGTGCGGGTCTACTGGTACGGCCACTACGCCCATGAGTTCTTCCTCTTCTGGGAGAACGAGGGCATCAAGTCCTCCAAGCTCAAGGTGCCGGCCTACTTCACCCAGGACGCCGGCGTCAGCATGCGCTTCCTTCAAGAATGGATGGTCGTGGATCTGGAGGTCCAGAACCTCACCGACGAGCGACGCTTTGACAACGTCGGCGCCCAGCTGCCCGGGCGCACCTGGAACATGAAGCTGAGCCTGAGCCTTGACTGAGCCACGCCCACCCTCCAGCCCCCGCAGACGCGTCGCCCTCCGCTGGCTCCTCCTCGGCGGCGCCCTCCTCCTCTCGGGCGCCGCCCTCGTCGTCCTGGCGTGGACGGCGCCGGACGCCCCGCCGCCTGCCACCCTGCCCGCGCCAGCGGCCTCGGCGGCGCCGACGCGCTGCCAGGACGACCCGCAGGCCGTCCGGGTGGAGCTGTCACCGGTCGGAGCGGTCTGCTTCGCTCAGGCGCCGCTGCGAGCGGTGACGCTGGACGCCACCTACAACGACATCCTCACCGCGCTGGATCAGGAGGAGCGCCTCATCGCCACAGGCTTCGAGGGCAACCACTTCGAGGGCTTCTACGCCCAGCTCCCCGACCTGAGCGTGGGCGTGGACTTCGCGAGGCTTCCCGCCATCGGCGCAGGGCTCGACAAGGAGACGCTCTACGGCCTCCGGGCTGACGTCCACCACATCGACCCCGAGCGCCTGGTGCTCGGGGGACGCTGGACGCGGCAGGACGTGGCGGAGATCGCGCAGAACGTCGCCCCCTTCTTCGCCAACCGCTACAGCCGGGAGCGCTCCTACCCCGGCGACCAGCCCTACGCCTACTACACGACCTGGGAGCTGCACGCGAAGCTGGCCCGGGTCTACCGCCGCGCCGAGACCGCCGACGCGCTGGAGGCCATCTGGCAGCAGCTCCTCCGGGACATCACCGCCCGCCTGCCTCCTGAGGCGGAGCGCCCCCGCGTAGGCCTCATCATCCCCAACCGGGGCCGCTTCACCCCGTTCAGCCTGGGGCGCGAGGGCTACGGCACCGCCCATTACCGGGCGGTGGGCGCCCGCGACGCCTTCGCGTCGATCCAGGCGCTGACCTACGCCGACGCGGGGCGCAGCGCCAGCCTGGATCTGGAGGGGCTGGCGGCGCTGGATCCGGACGTCATCATCAGCCGTTCGCGATATATCCACCGTATCATGATAGATATCAAGGGCTTGTAAACCTCAAGAATGACCCCCTCGGCGCGCGCCTCCAGGCCGTCAAGAACGGGCGCGTCTACCCCGGCGGCTCCCCCCTCCAGGGCCCCCTCTTCCTCCTCTTCCAGACCGAGATGACCGCCAAGCAGCTCTACCCCGACCGCTTCGGCCCCTTCCGGCCCGACCACCGCTACCCCCCCGAGGAGCAGCTCTTCGACCGCGCCGCCGTCGCGCGCGCCCTCCAGGTCGGAGGCGCCCCCCCATGAAGACGCACCGACGCCTGCTCGCGGCCCTCGGCGCGGCGGGGATCATCCTCGGCGCCGCGGCCTTCCAGCTCCTCGGCGGCGCCTACGACACCTCCAGCGGCGACGCGCTGGACGCCCTCCTCGATCCCCTGCTCTGGGGCCACCCCGGCACGCTCGCCGGGCTGATCCTGGGAGACGACCTCGCCCAACGCCTCGGCTTCGCCCCCGCGATCAGCCTCCCCACCGCCACCCTGATCGTCTGGAACATCCGCGTCCCGCGCATCCTCTCCGGCGCCCTCGTCGGCATCGACCTCGCCATCTCGGGCACCCTCTTCCAGGCCATCACCCGCAACGACCTCGCCTCGCCCTACACCCTGGGCGTCGGCGCCGGCTCCGGCCTCGCGATCTGGCTCATCCTCGTCGCCTCCCCGAGCCTCGGCGTCCACCTGCCGCTCGCCGCCAGCCTCGGCGGCGCCCTCGCCTTCCTCCTCACCTACAGCATCGCCTGGAGCCGCGGCGCCAGCCCCGTCCGCCTCGTCCTCGCAGGCGTCATCGTCTCCGCCCTCGCGGGCTCCGTCCAGAGCGCCCTCTTCTTCCTCGCCCGCGACCTCAACGCCATCCAGGACGCCGCCGCGTGGACCGTCGGCTCCCTCGCGGGCACCGGCTGGCAGCACGTCCGCCTCGCCTTGCCCTGGACCGTCCTCCTCTTCATCCTCAGCCTCGCCGCCAGCCGCTACCTCGACCTCCTCCTCCTGGGAGACGCCGCCGCGCACTCCCTCGGCCTCCGCATCGAGCGCGCGCGCTTCCTCCTGGCCGCCCTCGCCATCGGCGCCGCCTCCACCGCCATCTCCGTCGGCGGGCACATCGCCTTCGTCGGCCTCATCGTCCCCCACATCGTCCGCACCCTCGCCCCGGGCGGACACCGCGCCTGGCTCCTCGGCGCCCTGCTCGCCGGACCCGCCCTCCTCATGAGCGCAGACGCCGCAGCCCGCCTCGCCATCGCCCCCGCCCAGCTCCCCGTCGGCGTCCTCACGGGCCTCATCGGCGGCGTCTACTTCCTCTACCTCATGCGACGACGCCGCGACCTCGGCGGAGGGTGAGCCGCGCCTATGACCACCCCGCCCAGACACCCCACCCCCCTCAGCGCCGAGCGCCTCACCCTCGGCTACCCCGGCGCCCCGCCCCTCCTGAGCGAGCACACCCTCCACCTCCCCCCCGGCGCCATCACCGCCCTCGTCGGCCCCAACGGCTCCGGCAAGTCCACCCTCCTCAAGGCCCTCTCCGCCCTCCTCGCCCCCCTCGGCGGGCGCGTCCTCCTCAATGGACGCGATCTCACCACCCTCGGCGCCCGCGACCGCGCCCGCGACCTCGCCTCGCTCGCCCAGGAGAACGGCTCACCCCACGGCATCACCCTCGAAGCCCTCGTCCAGCACGGGCGACACCCCCACCGAGGCTTCTTCGAAGACCCCTCCCCCGAAGACCGACGCGCCGTCGAGCGCGCCCTGGAGCTGACCCACCTCACCCCCCTCCGCCACCGCCCCCTCCAGCACCTCAGCGGCGGGCAGCGCCAGCTCGCCTGGTTCGCCCTCGCCCTCGCCCAGACCCCCCGCGTCCTCCTCCTCGACGAGCCCACCACCTTCCTCGACCTCAAGCACCAGCTCCAGGTCATGGAGATCGTCACCCGCCTCCGCGACGAAGACCGCCTCACCGTCGTCATGGTCCTCCACGACATCAACCAGGCCGCGCGCTACGCAGACCACCTCATCGCCCTCCGGGACGGCAGGGTTTACGCCGCCGGGACGCCCCGCGACCTCATGACCCCTGCCCTCCTCCGCGACGTCTTCGAGATCGAGGCCGACCTCCTCACCACCCCCGAAGGTCACCCCCTCTGCGTCCCGCGCGCCCCCGTCGCGCCGTAGCCCCGCCGGAAAGCTACCCTCCCGCCCAGGACGTGCTATGCTCCCCGCGCGCCCCCTCCGGGCGCGTCGAACCGACACACGGAGCAGGTCATGGGTGAGAAGAAGATCAAGAGCTTCAAGGAGTTCTGGCCGTACTATGTGGGAGAGCACCGGAGCCCCCTCTGCCGGGCCCTGCACTACGCAGGGACCAGCACGGCGCTCGCGCTGGCAGGGATGGGGTTGATCACCTTCAACCCCTTCATGATCGCGGTGGCCCCGGTCTTCGGCTACGGCCCGGCCTGGATCGCGCACTTCTTCATCGAGAAGAACCGCCCCGCCACCTTCGATTACCCCCTCTGGTCCTTCCTCGCGGACTTCAAGATGCTCGGCCTGGCCCTCCGGGGCAAGATGGGCGACGAGGTCGCGCGCTTCTACGGCAGCACGCACCCCGCACCCGACGCCCCCCTGATCGTACCGGCGTAAGATGCAACACCACACGCTCCGGCGGCTGGCCTGGAGGACCCTCCTCCTCCTGACCGCTGCCCCCCTGAGCGCCCTCCCCGTCGCCTGCGGCGCCGGGGGAGGCCTCCCCCTCCTGCCCTCCGACGACGCAGGAGACGCTGGCCTCGGCGAGCCCTGGACCGGCGAAGCCGAGGACGACGAGCGCAACGCAGGCTGGATCGGCGGCCCCTGCGAGGCCGCCTCCTCCTGCGTCCACGTCCAGACACCCGCCTGCCTCCAGGGCGACGCCTGGCCCGGCGGCGCCTGCACCCAGCCCTGCACCCGCCTCTGCCCCGACCTCGACGGCCCCCACAGCGTCACCTTCTGCGCCGAGGTCGAGGGCCAGGGGCGCTGCCTCTCGCGCTGCGACGCCGACCTCTACGGCGGCGACGGCTGCCGCCCCGGCTACGCCTGCCGCATCCTCCCCCGCTTCAACGAGCCCACCACCCAGCAGCCCACCTGCGTCCCCGAAGGCTGGGAGGCCCCCGACCCCACCACCGCCTGCCGCGCCGCCCTCGATGACCTCGGCATCATCTGGGCCCCCTGGGACTACACCACCCAGCGCGACGACGACACCGGGCTCGCCTGCACCATCGACGACCCCATCCGCGTCTCCAGCCCCATCAACGGCATATCATATCGTTATTACAATCAAGACACCAGCGCGCCCCTCGCCGTCACCTGCGAGCTGGCCCTGGCCCTGCACCGCCTGGGCGACGTGCTCAAGCCGCGCCGCATCACCCAGGTCCTCCACATCGGCACCTTCAACTGCCGCCCCGTCAGCGGCACCCAGCGCCTCTCCGAGCACGCCCACGGCAACGCCATCGACATCTGGGGCCTCGTGGACGACGACGGCCAGGACTACATCCTGGAGCGCGACTGGGAGCACGACACCACCCAGCCCCGCACCTCACAGGGCCGCCTCCTCTATGACGTGGCCCAGCAGATGTATCAAGACAACGTCTTCAACACCATCTTGACACCCAACTATAACGCGGGTCATGATAACCACTTCCACGTCGATCTCCAGCCCGGCGCCCGCTTCATCGGCTACGGCCCCGTCCAGACCTCGCGCCTGGACAGCGGAGAAGATGGGTGCGGGGTGACCCCCCCGGCGCCGTAACGTCCTGCTCCGCACAGCGAAACAGGACGAACGGCGCCGGCCCCCCCCTGACGGGGGGGCACCGACGGGTCGCAGGGGGCGAGCCAGCAAAGCGAGCACAAG
>CAUJGC010000020.1 GCA_963169075.1 Myxococcota bacterium | reverse complement strand
CCGAGCAGCACACCGTCCTCCTCGGCCGCGGCGGCTCCGACACCTCCGCCGCCTACCTCGCCGCCCGGCTCGCCGCCGCGCGCTGCGAGATCTGGACCGACGTCCCCGGCATGTTCACCGCCAACCCCCGCGACATCCCCGCCGCGCGCCTCCTCCGCGCCCTCGACTACGACGAGGCCCAGGAGATCGCCTCCACCGGCGCCAAGGTCCTCCACCCCCGCGCCATCGCCCCCGCCCGCGCCACCCAGATCCCCCTGGAGATCCGCTGCACCCAGCACCCCGAGCTGGAGGGCACCCTCATCGCCTCCCGCCCCGGCTACGCCTCCGCCCAGGTCAAGGCCATCTCCACCAAGGGCGGCGTCTCCCTGATCTCCATGGACACCAACGCCATGTGGCAGCAGGTCGGCTTCCTCGCGGACATCTTCGCCGTCTTCAAGCGTCACGGCCTCAGCATCGACCTCGTCTCCACCTCCGAGATGAACGTCACCGTCTCCCTCGACCCCTCCGCCAACGCCCTGGAGCCCGCGGTCATCGACGCCCTCCTGAGCGATCTGGCTCCGCTCTGCCGCGCCCGGCGCATCGGCCCCTGCGCCGCCATCAGCCTCGTGGGGCGCAACATCCGCGGCATCCTCCACCAGCTCGGCCCCGTCCTGGAGCTCTTCGAGGAGCAGAAGGTCTACCTCCTCTCCCAGGCCGCCAGCGACCTCAACCTCTCCTTCGTCGTCGATGAGGAGGAGGCCGGGCGCCTCGTCCGCCGCCTCCACGCCCACCTCTTCGAGGGCCACGACGCCCCGCTGGAGCTGGGCCCCGCCTGGCAGGACCTCTTCGCCGCCCCCGAGCCCCACGCCGACGCCGCGGCGGCCGCCGACGACCGCTGGTGGAGCCGCCGCCGCGCGGACCTCCTCCTCCGCGCCGCCGCCGGGACCCCCCGCTACGTCTACGATCAAGCCACCCTCCAGGCCCACGCCCGGCACCTCACCGCGCTCACCAGCCTTGACCGCGTCCTCTACGCCGTCAAGGCCAACCCCCACCCCGAGATCCTGCGCCTCTTCGCCGCCGAGGGCCTCGGCTTCGAGTGCGTCTCCCCAGGCGAGGTCGAGCGCGTCCTCTCGATCAACCCCGACCTCGCGCCGGAGCGCGTCCTCTTCACCCCCAACTTCGCCCCGCGCCACGAGTACGCCGACGCCCTCGCGCGCGGCGTCCGCGTCACCCTCGACAACCTCCACCCGCTCCAGGCCTGGCCCGACCTCTTCGCGGGGCGGGAGATCTTCGTCCGCCTCGATCCGGGGCAGGGGCGCGGACACCACGCCTACGTCCGCACCGCAGGCGCCTCCAGCAAGTTCGGCGTCGAGCCCGAGCAGCTCGACCGCCTCGCCGCCCTCGCGGAGCAGGCCGGCGCACGCATCATAGGCCTCCACGCCCACACCGGCAGCGGCGTCCGCGACCCCGACAACTGGCTCCAGACCGCCCTCTTCCTCATCGAGCAGGCCGCCCGCTTCCCCCACGTCCACACCCTCGACCTCGGCGGCGGCCTCGGCGTCCCCGAGCGCCCCGGCCAGGCCCCCCTGGACCTCCTCGCCCTGGACGCCCGCCTCGCGGAGGTCCGCGCCGCACACCCCGGCTTCCGCCTCTGGATGGAGCCCGGCCGCTACCTCGTCGCCCAGGCCGGCGTCCTCCTCGCCTCCTGCACCCAGCTCAAGACCAAGGGCGACGTCCGCTACGTCGGCCTCGACGCCGGGATGCACACCCTCATCCGACCCGCCCTCTACGGCGCGCACCACCCCATCATCAACCTCTCACGCCAGACCCCCCGCACCCTCACCGCGCACGTCGTCGGGCCCATCTGCGAGACCGGTGACACCCTCGGCTTCTCCAGGCGCCTCCCCGCCGACACCGCCGAAGGCGATGTCTTCCTCCTCGACGTCGTCGGCGCCTACGGCGCCGCCATGTCCTCCCACTACAACCTCCGCGGCTTCGCCGCCGAGGAGATCCTGCCGACCCCCCCGGGGCCGTAACGTCCTGCTCCGCTGCGCGTCGCAGGACGAACGGCCCCGGCCCCCCCGTGACGGGGGGGCACCGACATGAGCCTCGCTCGCCTGGGGCTCGCTCGCCTCGCTGCGCTCGCTCGCCACCGGTTGCGATCCGTCCTCCAGCGACCCCACCCGTCCCCAGCGACCCGTCGGTGTCCCCCCGTCACGGGGGGGACCGGCCCCGTTCCGCCGATGAGCGAAGCGATGTCGGCGGTTACGGGGCCGGGGGGGTCGGCTTCAAGCAGAGCCGCGCGATCTCGTCTCGGACCAGCGGGCTGAGGCGCTCGGGGAGGTTCTGGGGGTCGGTGATCCGGAAGGAGCGGACGTAGTAGGAGCCGGAGGCCACGTCCGGCAGGCCGCGCTGGGCGAGCCAGCGGGCGGCCCAGGCGCGGCGCGCGGCGTGATCCGCGTCCATCGCGTCGGCGTCCAACGCGAGGAAGGCGCGGGCTGCGATGGCGTTGTAGAAGTAGGTGTGCCAGGCCCACGGCGTCTGGAAGCGCGCGCAGAACGGGTGGTCCCGGTGCACCAGCCCCACCCCCAGCTGCGACGCCGTCAGCCCGAAGCCCCGGCTGAAGCTCACCGAGAGCACCGCCTTCGGCAGCACCGACGCCAGCCGCGCGGCGGTGGCCCGGCGCTCGCCGGGGGAGAGGGTCGGGTAGAGGTTGATGTTCAGGAGCGCCGCAGGCGCCGCCTCCAGAAACGCCGCCATGCCCTCGGTCAGGTGCCCGTTGCGGACGCTGGGCAGGCAGAGGCAGGCCAGGGCGCTCCCCGGCTCGCGGGTCCAGGCGATCCGGTCGGGGTGGGTCGAGCCCACCCGGAACCCCCACCAGTCCCCCGGCCAGAGCGCCACCCCCTCCCGAGGCGCCGCCGCCTCCACCAGGTGCGTCATCAGATCCACGTCGCTCCCCGCCGCGATGGCGACGAAGTCCCGCAGGTCCCACGCCCCGCCCGAGAGGGCCTCGATCCGGCGCTTGAGCGCCGGGGCGAACGTGTCGTGGAACCACGCCAGCCCGGCGGTGTAGTGCTGGCTCAGGACGTCCGCGTCCAGCCCCTCCACCGCCGCCCGGTAGGCTGACGCCGCCAGCGGCGTCGCCACCGGCAGGAGCGGCCGCAGCGGCTCGACGGCGTCGTCCCTCAGCGCTCGCTCCAGCTCGGCAGCCGAGAGAGCAGGCTCTGGTGATCCTCCAGCGATCCATAGACCTCCCCGCTGCTCAGGAGGTTCAAGGATCGCCCGATCCCATGCTCCAGCTCCCAGCTCGGCGTCGGCTCGTGGTACCAGCATAGCTGCACTCCTCGCAGGCGGCGGATCTTCGGGCCCCAGGGCAGGGCGCCGATGACGCCTCCCTCGGCTTCGAAGGGGTCCGCGTTGATCTGATGGTCGCGCGCCCAGGTGTCCTCGGGGCTCCCCTGGAAGACCGAGCGCTCAAAGGCGACGTAGGTGTGCTTGAAGGTGAACTCGGACACCCCCCAGGGCCGCATGGCGTCCACATAGGCCCACGCCGCCTCCGCCGAGTCCACCGCCCCCCGGGTCATGACGCAGGTGGCGCGGACCTTGAGGCCGCGGGCCGCCTCCAGCACCTCCGCCAGCGCCGGGGCGCGCGGCCCCATGAGGCGGCGGTTGTCCTCATCCGAGGCGGCGTGCCGGGACCAGCACAGATACGAGAGCCCCGCGTCCTGGAGGGCCGCGGCGAGGTGGGGCGTCAGGTGCCCGCCGTGGGTGAAGCACGCGCGCTCGGAGAAGAAGGGCTGCGCCCGGCGCAGGATGTCCAGCACCGCAGCGGGCCGCAGGAGCGGCTCGCCGCCCCCGGTGATCACCAGCCGCGTCGCCCCCATCCCCTGCGCCTCCTCGAACCACCCCTCCAGATCCAGGTGGCGCAGATCCCGCGCCTCGTGCTCCAGCGCGCTGATCGAGGAGGCCGAGAAGCAGAAGCGGCACCGCATATCGCACGCCCGCCGCACCGGCAGGACGCTGGCCGTCAGGTAGCGCAGGCGCCGCCACGGCGCCGCCGCCTCCATCACCGCACCGAGAGCGCATAGCGCGCCCGCCACACCGGCGGCGCCGCCGCCACCAGCGCCTCGATGGCGCCGCGCTGCGCCTCCAGCGCCTCCCGGATGAAGCGCCGCCGCGCCGCGGGCAGGTGGTGCCACGCCGCGCAGAGGTCGTGCTCGCTCAGCCCGGCCTCCGCCATGAGCTGGAGCGCCGGCAGCCGCACCACCGCGTCGGGCACCTTCAGCGAGGCCCGGAGCGGCTGCCCCAGCGCCTCCGCCGCCGCCAGCTCCGCCGCCAGCGCCTGGAGCCGGTCCGCTTGATCCACCAGCATGGCGTCGTAGAGCGTCCCGCCCAGCGCCTCCCGCCACGCCGCCTGATCGGGCGCCTCCGCCGCCAACGCCTGCGCGGCCTCCAGGCTCAGGTGCCCCGGCGCGAACGCCAGCGTCTCCGCCGGGGGGCGCGCCTGGGCCGAGGCGACGTAGACGTGCGGCACCCCCGCGTGCCACACCCCAAGCTCCAGCGGCCGCAGCGCCACCAGCCGCCCGATGGCGCCGTGATCCGTGTAGGGCTCCGCCCAGGAGGCTGTTCGCAGGTAGATGATCGGGGAGAGCGGCCCCGCCAGGCGCGTCAGCCGCCCCGCCAGGAACGCCTGCGACGCCTCCGGGCCCAGATCCCGCAGCAGCGGCGGGCACGGCTCGTCCGGGTGCAGCGGCCGCAGCGGCGCCCCCGTGTGGAACGAGAAGCGGCGCAGCGCCGGAGCCTGGAGGTAGGTCGGGTGCTGGGCGGGGGTCTCGATCATCGCCTCACCACTTCCCCCGCGGCATCCGCCGCTCCTCCAGATCCTCCTGGAGCTTCTGGAGGTAGGCCAGGCGGTCGGCGGCGTCCGCCCGCGCCGCCTCGGCCTGCTGGAGCAGCGCGCGGTAGTCCAGGCGCGCCAGGCGCTCGCGGGACGCCGCGGCGTCCTCGTCGCGGACCTTCAGCTGGAGGCGCGCCAGGGCGTGCCGCGCGAACTCCTCCACCCGCAGCGGGCTCTCCAGGAGCAGCTCCATCGTCACCGGGCGCGTGGCCTCCAGGACCTCCCCGATCCCGCGCTGGAGCAGCGTCAGCGCGTCGAGGGAGGCGCCCGCGTGGCGCTGCGCCATGAGGGCGACCGCGACGCCTGGCGCCTGCAGCACCGCCACCGCGACGTGCAGCCGACGCTGGCCCTCCGCGTCGAGGCTCCCCGCCAGCGCCTCCCAGGGCGCCGCGCCCACCGGGCGCAGGCTCATGGTGCGGCAGAGGTCCGCGAAGCGGGCGCGGGCCAGCGCCGGGATCGGCGCCTCGGCGGCCCACCGCTCGGCGGCCTCCATCACCTCCTGCATCAGGGGGTCCAGCGACGGGTCAAGGTGGGGCATGCGGCGGCGCTCCGGGGTGGCGGTCGAAGAGCGCGCGGGCCATCCGCGCTGCGACCGCGGGGAAGTCGTCCATCTGCGGGATCGTCACCACCTGCGCCCCGGCCTGCTGGAAGGGGCGCGCCTGCTCCTCGCTCACCGCGTGCAGCAGCAGCAGGAGCGGCGCCGAGGACGCCGCAGCCTCCGCGAAGATGCGCTGATGGTGTGGGGACTCGCTCCAGTTCATCAGGAAGTCGTGGTCGGAGATGATCGCCCGGGTGGGCGGGTGGCGCCTGGCGCTGTCGAGCGACTCCGCCAGCACCTCGAACGGGAACACGGTCCCGCCGCCTACATAGTGCATCAAGAAGCGGGAGATCTCCACCGCCGAGCGACACCACGACCAATAGCGCACATGCTCGTGGGAGTAGATCAGCGCCCGCGCCAGCCCCCCCGCCCGCGTCGCCCCCAGGGTCAGGATCTGCGCCGCCAGGGTCATCGCGTTCTTCGTCGCCCGCGGGTCGGGCATCGACCCGCTCACGTCCAGGTAGATCTCCACCCGGGGCTGCCAGAAGGGGACATCCCACCCCTCGATCTCCGCCACCCGCAGCCGCCGCAGCGGCTGGGCCGCCCCGAGCACCGGCCCGTGCTCCCGCAGCGTCTCCGGCCAGTCGATGTCCCCCACCGGCTCGCCGGGCTCCCAGGCCTCCAGCGTGGTCGGCACCACGGCCTCCCCCAGCGTCGGCTGCGGCGGCGGGCGCAGGAGGTAGCGCTCGGCCTCCCGGCGATACCACGCCGCCATCACCTCCGGCACCAGCGACGCGTCCGCGCTCCCCTGGCCTGGCAGGTGCGCGATCCGCCGCTCCATGCTGTCCGCTCCCCCCAGGCGATCCCGTCCGGCCTCGTCCAGCCAGCCCTCCCGGGCCGCGCGGCGCACCGCCTCGCGCTCGCGGGCGTCGGGCACCAGGGCGTCGGCCCAGTCCTCGGCGGTGGGGTCGTCGCCTCGGCAGCTCAGGCCGCCGCCCGCCGCCGCCTCCTCCTCGCCGGCCTCGTCCAGCGGCACCAGGTAGCGGGCCACCGAGGAGATGAAGTAGATCAGCTGCGTGTAGAGGTTCGGCCCCAGCGGGAGGAGGCGCTGGGCGATCAGCTGCGCCTCCGCCCGCGCCCCCGGGAACGTCGCCTCCAACCCGGCCGTCGCCTCCCCCAGCAGCGCCCCGGGCGCGAGGCTCCACCGCTCCTCGTAGATCAGGAGCACGAAGGCGAAGAGCGGGTCCCGCCGCCACCGCGTCTCCTCCCCGAACGCCTGGTACACCGCCGCGAGCTGCGCCCGCAGCCCCGCGTCCTCCCCCAGCGTGAAGTTGATCAAGAGGTCCGTGAAGAGGTTCAGGACCGAGAGCCCCTCCAGCGGGATCAGCGCCCGCTCGATCATGTGCATCCGGGCGTGGGTCGCCAGCGTGCCGGGGTAGCGCACGTGGTGCCCGATCTCGTGGGCCAGGACGTAGGCCTGCGCAAAGTCCCCCGGCGCGCCGAACCGGCGCTGCAGTTCGTCGTAGAAGCCGAGGTCGATGTAGACCTTCTCGTCGCCCGGGCAGTAGAAGGGCCCGGTGGCCGATTCCGCGAAGCCACACGCCGACTGGATCGCGTCCCGGAAGAGCAGCAGCCTGGCCTCGCGGTACGCGGTGCCGTGGCGGGGCAGCTCGGCCTGCCAGAACCCCTGGG
>CAUJGC010000019.1 GCA_963169075.1 Myxococcota bacterium | reverse complement strand
GGGTCAGCGGAGTCGGAGGTGGACGTGGGGTTGGAGCTGCTCCATGAGGTGTCTCCTGAGGTCGGTGAGGAGGTCTTCGATGTCGTCGCGTGTGCGTAGGGGCTGCGCGGGGAGGAGGTGTTGCAGGGAGACGTGGACGATCTGGGCGCCAGCGGGGAGGAGGGAGGCGTCGAGGGTCTTGAGGGCCTCTTCGAGTGCGGCCTGGAGCCTGGGGGGTCCGGCGTCGCGGAGGGTGAGGAGGGAGGGGTGGAGCTGGTTGTTGGTGGTGTCGAAGGCGGCGCGTTCGACCTTGAGCTTGAGGGTGCTGACCTGGGAGGGGTTGAGTCGGGCGTAGCCTTCGTGCTGGGGGAGCTTGGCGAGGGCGCGCTCGAGGTCTCGGAAGTGGTCTTTGACGAGATCGTCGCGCTGGGTCTGGTAGTGGATGGTGATGGCCTCGTTGTGGGCGAGGAGTTCGTCGGCGCGTGTCCAGGGCTCGGGGCTCTGGAGGATGTCGTGGAGGGCGTCGATGCTGTCCTGGACGGGGTGATGTGCGTCGATCTCGGTGAGCTGGGGTGCGTGGATGTTGGTGAGCTGGCGGGCGGTCTGGAGTCGCTGGCCGACCTCGGGGGTGAGGGCGGCGTCGAGGCTTTGGAGGGCCTCGATGCCATCCTGGAGGTCGTTGAGGACCTGGATGGCGGCGCGGACGGTGGGCTCGATCTGGCGTGAGGCGGCGGCGTGGTCGAGGGCGGTCTGGAGGCGGTCGAGGGCGGGTGGGAGGTTGACGGGGAGGTCGCGGGTCTGGTCGCGGAGGGCGTTGAGGCGCCGCCGGAGGTCGGGGACGTGCTGGAAGACGGCGTCTGCGAGGGCCTCGTTCTCGAGCTGGGGCTCGGTCTGGAAGGTCTTCTTGAAGAAGATGGCGAGGGCCTTGCGTTGCCTGGGGTCGATGGCGCCCTCGGTGGCGGGAGAGAAGGTGGCGCGTGGGAAGCCCTTGCTGCGGACGAGGAGGTCTTCGACGCCGGGGTCGAGGGTGGAGGTGGCGCGGGCGCCGCTCTCCAGCAGGGCGACGATCTGCCCGGCGCGGAGGAGGCCGAGGAGGGCGGCGCGGAGCAGCTCGGCGGTGTAGCCCCAGGGGGGGCCGGTGAAGCGCTGGAGGAGGTCGGCGCCGGTGGTGCGCTGCTGGTCCTGGATGAAGCGGAGGACGGCCTGGGGTGCGGCGCCGTCGCAGGGCGCGGTGTAGCGCCCGCCGTCCTGGGCGAGGATGCCGAGGCCGCCCCGGAGGAGGAGGGCGGAGACGCCTGCGGGCTCGCGGGGGAGGAGCTGGCGCAGCTCGTTCTCGGAGGGGGTGTACTCGATGAAGGCGTGGTAGAGCCTGGGGAGGGCCTGGGCGGCGATGGCTTCGAGGGCGTCCTTGAAGGGCCTGCCGATGTGGGTGTCGAGGTTGCCGCCGTCGAGGAGGAGGGTGCCTCGGAGGAAGGCCTGGGCGATGGCGTCGCGTGCGCGTGCGGCGAGGGTGTCGGCGCGGGACTTCTCTTCGTAGAAGAGGATCTTCTTCTCGTCGGGGAGGCTGCTGAAGCGCGCCTCGTGCTGTGCGAGCATGGCGCGGGAGCGGAGGAGGTCGCTGAGGGCGTCGCTGAGGAGGTCCAGCTCTTTGTGGATGAACCAGTGCAGCTCGTGGGGCTTCTGCTTGCTCTGGGCGAGCCAGAGGGTGAGCTGTCGCCGCGTCTCGTCGGTGAACCAGTAGAAGTGGACGGTGAGGGCGGGGGCGTTGCTGGGCGCGCGTCGGACGGTGTGTCCCTGGAGGCGCCGCTCATCGGAGAAGAGGCCGTGCCAGGGGAAGGGGTGCTTCTTGTGCTTGACGAGGGGCGCGTCCTGGAGGTGTGCGCCGAGGAGTTCGATGGCGGCGCTCTTGCGGTCGTCCTCGGTGACGGGGAGTCGGTCGCGCATGAGCTGCCACTCCTGCCCTGCGGAGGACATGAGCTTGTAGCCGTGCTTCTCGCTGTAGCCGAGGAGGCCCTCATCGGAGAGGGTCTTGAGGGCGGCCTGGATCTCTTTGAGGTGGGGCGGCGCGCCGGCGCGGGGGTAGAGTGAGCGCGCGATGAGGTCGTCGGAGGTCCGCCAGCGGCTCTGGTCCTGGATCAGCTCCAGGAGGGCGACGGCGCGGACGACGCGCCCGGCGAGGGGGTCATTCTTGACGACGCGCTGGTTGAAGAGGGCGGCGAGGGTGTTCTGTGTGCCGTGGTCGAGGGCGGAGTGGAGGACGGCGTAGACGTGGTCGAGGGTGATGAGGGCGCCGGGTGCCTCGTCCTGGATGCCGGAGGAGCGGAAGATCTCCCCGACGAGCTGGAGGATGCCGCGGATGGCCTGCGCGTCGGCCTGCGCGCGCGCGGAGCGGGTGCGGATGGCGGAGGTGATCTCGAGGAGGAGGTCGATCTGGGTGGGGAGGAGGGGGTAGGTCTCGACCAGCTCGTCGAGGTGGAGCGCGTCGCCGCCGAGGGCGTGGAGCTGGAGGGAGGCGCGGTGTGGGGCGAGGAGGGCGTGGAGTGCGCGGGCGCCGTCTTCGGACTTCTGGAGGAGCCGCTTGTGGATGACGTCGCGGATGTTGGTGGGGTCGAGGTGAACGCGGAGGTGGGGCGGGAAGCGGTCCTTGAGCTTGGTGATGCTGTGGCCCTCCTGCTGCTCGTCTTCGAGCTTCTGCTGCCCGGTGGCGAGGAGCCAGACGCGGCCCTTGAGTCGCTTGCCGAGGTCGGAGATGAAGCTCTGGAGGGCGAGCATGAGGTTGTCATCTTTGTGGATGTACTGGCTCACCTCGTCGATGACGAAGAAGAGGGTCTTCCCGGGTGCGCGGGTGAGGAGCATGTGCTCGATGTCGGCGGTGGTGTCTTCGACCGACGCGGTGTGGTTGTCGGCGCGTCCGCTGTGGGCGTCGATCCAGGCGAGGGGGTCGGCGTAGGTGGAGGGCTTGAGCTTGTGGATGGCCTCGGAGAAGAGCTCGTCGGCGAAGGGGTCGACGCGGCGTGCGTGCCAGGCCTCCTGGTGGACGTCTTCGAAGGCGCGTAGGAAGGCGTCCCACTCGCCTGCGCGCTCCAGGCGCAGCTCGTACTCTGCGACGGCGGGCTTGTTGGAGTAGTTGAGGCGCAGCTGGAGGGCGCGCCGCGCGGCGGTGTGGATGCGCTCGCCGGAGCGCGCGACGGAGCCGATGTCGAAGACGACGGCGAGGGAGTCGAGGTGGGCGAGGGCGTCCCAGGCGTCGCGCAGCTCGTGCGCGCGCGGGGAGTCGTCGCGCGCGACGAGGGCGTCTCCGAGGCGCTGTCCGTCGGGGAGGGTGAGGCCGTCCAGGGCGAGGCCGAGGAGCTTGGCGAAGCTGGACTTACCGGAGCCGAAGAAGCCGGAGATCCAGGAGGCGGGGAGGTCGGTGCCGCTGTCGAGGTCGCGTCGGATGTTGCGGAGGAGGCGGACGTACTGCTCGTGGATGCCGCTGGGGACGCGGGTCTTGTGGGGGTGTCCGTCGGGGTAGCCGCCGGTGATGATGTACTCCTGGACCTCATCGCGGATGCGGCCGGGGTCCTGGGTGTGGAAGTAGACGAC
This sequence comes from Myxococcota bacterium, assembly GCA_963169075.1. GTDB lineage: Bacteria > Myxococcota_A > Bradymonadia > Bradymonadales > CAUJGC01. Next base: position 585 of record CAUJGC010000019.1, on the reverse strand, counting down.
GGGGGGTATGGTGCGGGTGATGTCGCGCGCGAAGAGGCTGCGGAGGGCGTGGTTCATGGGTTGGCAGCTCCGTAGATGCGGGGTCGGTAGTCGCGGTCGGCCTCCATGCGCCCCATGAAGGAGAGGGCGGCCGGTCCGCGCTGCTCTCCGGGGTAGAGGAGGACGACGGGGAGGTGGTGCGTGCGCCCGTCGAGGTGTCTCAGGAGGCCCGAGGTGCGCAGGAAGGGGTAGAGGGCGCCGCAGCGTGTGAGCCAGACGAGGGCGCGCGGGTCTCTGGGGTCGCTGCGTCGCGCGGCGAAGGCGTCGATGCGCCCGGCGATGTCTGCGGCGAGGCCGTCGTCTCCGTCGAGGAGCGGGGCGAGTCGGCTGTGGAGGTCCTGGAGGGCCTGCTCGGGGCTCCTGGCGAAGCGTCGTCGCTCCAGGGCGGCGGCGCGCTCGATGAAGTCGGGCGCGGCGCGTTGGAGCCGCTCCATGAGGAGCGCGGCGAGGTCGATGCGCTCGACGCGCCAGGCATGCTCCTGCTCCAGCTCGCTGGAGAGGGCGTGGACCTGCTGTCTGACGAGCAGCTCGTCCTGCGGGAGGTAG
>CAUJGC010000018.1 GCA_963169075.1 Myxococcota bacterium | reverse complement strand
CCGGGGGCGAGCCGCCCCCGGACCCCCGTTTATCTCGGCCGCTTGAGGTCTCGGAGGAGGCTTCGGACGGCGCGTCGTCGCTTGAGCCAGTTGAGGCCGCGGAGGCGGTGGGCCTGGAAGGTGGACTGGGGCATGAGGAGCTTGGGTCCGAGGACGCGGAGGGCGCCCTCGCTGACGGCGGCGCCGTAGTCGGCGGCGATCTCGACGGCGACGAGGGCGCCGGTCTCAGCGGCGCCCTCCATGTAGCCCTGGAAGTCGAGGGAGCAGTGCTCGCCGCAGAAGTGGATGTTGTCCACGCGCTGGCCTTCGAGGCCGTAGAAGGCCCACTGGGTGGGCTTGTAGCAGGTGTAGCTGCCCTTCTGCCAGGGTGAGGAGGGCCAGTGCATGCGGACGGCGGAGCCGGTGACGTAGGCGGCGGAGGTGTCGGGGAAGATCTGGTCGATGGAGGGGAGGACGGCCTGGGCGCGGTCCTCGGGGGTGCCCTGGTCCATGGCGAGGCCGAAGCTGCCGCCTGCGAAGTTGGTGAGGATGGCGGAGGGGCCGCTCTGTCCGATGGTGGTGTCCCAGGTGTTCTGGATGCCGAGGTCGCTGACGGAGGAGCCGCTGGCGTTGTGGTCCGCGCGCCAGACGGGGGCGGTGAACTCCATCATGAGCTTGGCGTTGGTGCCGTAGCCGACCTCGCGGATGGCCTGGAGCTTGTCTTCGGGGAAGGAGGGGAGCTGGAGATCGACGTCGCGGAGGGTGGAGAAGGGGATGGCGATGACGAGGTGATCGAACTCCTCGTCGAAGGTCTGGCCGTCGCGTTCGAGGGTGATGGCGTAGGCTTTGGAGGCGCCAGCGCGGACGGCGGTGAGCTTGGTGTTGAGCTGGATCTGGTCGGTGAGGTCGTTGGCGAGGGCGGTGGTGAAGGCGTCGTTGCCGAGGTGGGTGTGGTAGCGCTCGTCGGAGTCTCCGAAGATGCGGAAGGGCTCGGGGTTGGCGTGGTCGAGGAGGTAGAGGACGTTGAAGATGGACTGCTCGGTGGCTTCGAGGCCGTACTCTCCGATGTAGGATTCGATGATGACGGCCTTGATGAGCTCGTTGGCCTTGTCTCCGAGGGAGTCGAGCCACTGGACGATGCTGAGGGTGTCGAGCTGCTCGAAGAGGGCGTCGTCCTCCTCGGCTGCGGCGAGGGTGGCGTTCATCTCGGCGGCGACGGGCCGGAAGGCTTCGACGATCTCGGCTTCGGGGACGAGGCGTCCCTGGAAGAAGAAGGTGTCGCGCGCGAAGCCGGGGGGCTCGTTGGCGAAGCGGTCGTCGAGCTGGAGGCCGAGGTCTTCGGCCAGGGCGTGCATGGTGAGGTGTCCGGTGTCGATCAGCTCGCCGCCGAGCTCTGCGACCTGGTCGTTGGAGAACATGCCGCGCGCGGTGTGGATGCGCCCGCCGGTGCGGCTGGAGCCCTCGTAGAGGGTGGCCTTGACGCCGTGGTCCTTGAGGAGTCGGTAGGCGCAGTGGAGCCCGGCCATGCCGCCGCCGACGATGGCGATGCGGGCGCTCTGGAGGGAGGGCGCGGGGGTCTTGGGGTCGTCGTCGCCGCAGGCCTGGAGGAGGCTGGCGGCGGGGAGGGCGCCGACGGCGGCGGCGGTGGCCTTGACGAAGTCGCGTCGGCTCCAGGCGGCGGTGTCGGTGTCGGGGGTGGCGCCCTCGGGGGTGGAGGCTTTGCGGAAGGCGCGTCGGAGAGCGGCGAAGAGGGGGGTGCGTGCCATGGTGTGTCGCTCCGGTGTGAGGTTGGTTCAGGGGAGGCCCTGGCGGAGTGTGCTGAAGAGCATTGCGGCGCGAGGAGAGCGCTCCTCCAGGCGCCTCAGGCGTTGAGGCGTCGCGAGCTTTGCGAGGAGGTCGAAGCTGTGGCTTCCCTTGTTGTAGCTTCCTTTCGAGGTGTTTCGCGTGGCTTGCTTGAGGGTGCGGAGCACATCGTCTTTGGTGATCTGCTCAAGCTGGCTGCGTCGGGGGAGGAGCTGTGCCATGAGTTGGCCCCCGAAGTATTCAAGGAGCAGCGGGTGGTCGGGCGGTTCGATGAGGAGCCATGTCTCCATGAGCTGCGTCATGAGGTGAAGATGCGCGTCGGTCGCGTGCCTGGGGCGCGTCCAGCGGTCACCTTCTCGCTGCGCGACGTAGTCCCATGCGGAGCGCTCCGGGTCTACAGGGCCTTCAGCGTCGACGAGGAGGAGGGGGGCTTCACCCGGACGTTCCAGGGCGTTGCAGAAGTCACGGTAGGCGGCCGCCCGTCCTCCGCACGCGACGACGCGGGGTTGGCTTCTGGGGACGACGTGTTTGAGCAGCTCACCGAAGGCTCCTCGGAGGCGTGTGTTGAGGTGTTTGTTCTCCCTGGCGCCTCCTTCGACATAGAGGTGTGTGACACGCGCTACCATCGGGTGCCTCCCAGGTGACCCGAGGCCCAGAGGGCGCCCAGCGAGGGGCTGGTGTGTGGGTCGGCGCGGAGGGTATCCGGGGCGAGGCGTCGGAGCGTTGTCGTGCCCGCTTCGCGCTCACAGATCATGATGGCTTCGGGGGATTCCTGGAGGGCATCGACCAGGAAGTCCGAGTGGGTCGTGACGATGAGCTGGGTGCGCTGCGCAGCCTCCTGGAGGAGCGCAGCGAGGGGGCGCATCATGTCGAAGTGCAGGCCAAGCTCAGGCTCCTCGATGAGGATGAGGGGCGGGGGCTCGGGATCGATGAGGATGGCGGTGAGGGCGAGGTAGCGGAGCGTGCCGTCCGAGAGGCGGTGTGCCGGGAAGCTTTGCGTGCCTTCCAGGAGGTAGAGCTGGAGGCGCCCTCCCTCGGGGACGATCTCGAGGTCATCAAAGTCGTGCGCGAGCCTGCGCAGCTCGTCCAGAAGTCTGCTGCGGGTGCTGGGGTTGCGCTTGAGCAAGGCGAGGCGCGCGGGGAGGTTGTCGAGCTCTTCGGTGAGATGATCTGTGCGGACGTCTACCCGGCAGGAGAGGCGGAAGGGGGCGTTCGGGCCAAAGCTCCACGCCCGATAGATCGCGATCCGGTTGAGGGTGTCTGCGAGGTTGCTCAGCTCGGGGTAGCTCTCGGGATCGCGTCGTTGAGAGAGGATGGACTGTTCGGGGTCGATGTCTTCTCGTCGGAGCGTCCGCGCGCTGCCGCTGTGGAGGTTGAGGACCGGTCTGCCGTTCTGGTAGGCGAAGTAGAAGTAGGGGTTGAGGTGTCCGGGGTCAGGGGTTGCGTTCTCCAGGCGTTCGTCGAGGACAGCGAGCCGGGTCGCCTGCGCGCCCAGCTGGATGCGGTATCGTAGCGCGGCCCGTGGTGTGATGAGCGACGTGATGAACTCCAGGCCGATCGCGTCCGCGCGCGTTGTGCCGGGTTGATCTGTGCCGCGCCAGAGCCAGTCGTGGACACCGCCGCCTTGCCGGATGGGGAGGGGGAGGTCTCGGGGGAGGGAGCGGAGGAGCGCGAAGGCTTCGATGAAGTTGGACTTGCCGGCGCCGTTGGGACCGATGATGACGTTGAGCGGCTGAAGCGGGATGGGCTGGCTCTCGGGGGCGAAGGAGAGGAAGCCCGTGAGGTGGATGGAGTCAAAGAGGAGAGGGCGTGTCATCTCGGATGCTCAGGGGTGGTTTACTTGGCGCAGGCGCCTTCGGCGCGCTCGCAGAGGGTCTTGAACATCTTGTCGGCGTCTCCGAACTTGCCGAAGCGGAGGACGATGATGTCGCCGTCCTGGGTCTCCAGCTCGATGGTGTCGCTGGAGCCGCCGATCTCGATCCTGGCCTTCTTGACTTGATCGAGGGGTGCCTCGGTGATCTTGCCGTCGTTGGCGTGGAGGATGCGCTTGTTGGTGAGGACGTTGGCCTCGGAGCCGCGGGAGGTGACGCTGTGGTCGTAGTACCAGGTGATCTTCTCGTCGTCGCCGGGGACGCCCATCTTCTGGAGGGCCTCGGTCTGGGCGTCGGACATCTCGTTGGCGGCGATGACCTTGGCGGAGCGGGCCTCTTCGACGAGTTTTTCGGTGCCGCAGTAGCCGCAGGCGGAGGCGGTGAGGAGGAGTGCGGCGAGGGGTGCGGTGAGGAGGTCACGTCGGGTCATGGGGGGGCTCCTGGAGGGGCGTGGTGTGGGGACGCGGCGTAGCCGACCAGCAGGTCAGGGATAGCGCAGGGCGGGCCGCGTGTAAAGCGGGGGGTAGCCAAGCGCGCCGCGCCGGGGTAGGCTGCGGTGGCGCTCGGAGGAGCGCCTTCGGGGGTGTGTCATGAGATGACATGATACGATATTGAGACGAGGTGGATATTACATGAGAGCGAGCCGTATCAAGGATATCCTGGCCGGGAAGCCCGCGGTCGGTGAGCAGGTGGTGGTGGAGGGTTGGGTGCGGACGCGCCGTGACTCGAAGGCGGGGCTCTCCTTCTTCGCGGTGCATGACGGGTCGTGCTTCGACGCGATCCAGGTGGTCGCGGGCGAGGAGCTGGCGAACTACGAGGAGGTGAAGCGCGCGGGGACAGGGTGCTCGGTGCGGGTGAGCGGTGAGGTGGTGGCGTCTCCGGCGGCGGGCCAGGCGGTGGAGGTGAAGCCGTCGTCGATGGAGGTGCTGGGCTGGGTGGACGATCCGGAGACGTACCCGATGCAGCCCAAGCGCCACTCGATGGAGCACCTGCGCCAGTACGCGCACCTGCGTCCCCGGACGAACCTGATCGGCGCGGTGGCGCGTGTGCGTCACACGCTGGCGCAGGCGGTGCATCGCTTCTTCTCGTCGGAGGGCTTCTTCTGGATCCACACGCCGATCATCACGGCGAACGACTGCGAGGGGGCGGGGGAGATGTTCCGCGTCTCGACGCTGGATCTGGCGAACCTGCCGCGCACGGAGGGGGGCCAGGTGGACTTCAGCCAGGACTTCTTCGGTCGGGAGGCGCACCTGACGGTGTCGGGTCAGCTGAACGTGGAGACGTACTGCGCGGCGCTGAGCCGGGTCTACACCTTCGGTCCGACCTTCCGGGCGGAGAACTCGAACACGCGCCGCCACCTGGCGGAGTTCTGGATGGTGGAGCCGGAGATCGCGTTCGCGGACCTGAGCGATGACGTGACGCTGGCGGAGCGCTTCTTGAAGGCGATCTTCAGCGATCTGCTGCGGGAGCTGCCCGACGATCTGGGCTTCTTCGACAAGCACGTCAGCAAGGGGTGCGTGTCGCGGCTGGAGGCGCTGGTCGCTTCACACTTCGAGCGGATGGACTACGGGGACGCGATCAAGGCGCTCCAGGCGGCGCCGGTGCGCTTTGAGTTCCCGGTGTCGTGGGGGATGGATCTGCAGTCGGAGCACGAGCGCTATCTGACGGAGGAGATCGTCAAGGGTCCGGTGGCGGTGATGAACTACCCGAAGGACATCAAGGCGTTCTACATGCGGCAGAACGACGACGGCCGGACCGTGGCGGCGAT
>CAUJGC010000017.1 GCA_963169075.1 Myxococcota bacterium | reverse complement strand
CAGGGGTCGCGACCCCTGGACCCCCATCTACGCGTCCGCGGGTCGTACGCGGCAGTCGAAGCACTTGTAGGCCTGCTGTCCGGAGAGGTTGTCGAAGAGGCGGTCGTCGGTGAGGGTGTTGGCCGGTTCGAGGTAGCGCGGCGCGCCGGTCATCTCGCTGAGGCGCTGGGCGAAGCCGAAGCCGTTGGGGACGAAGAGGGTGTCTTCGCGGATGCCCTCCCAGAGGAGTGCGGTGCCTCGGACGGCGCCGCGGGGGCTCTCGACGAGGATCTCCTGTCCGTCGCGGATCCCTGCGGCGCGTGCGGTGTTGGGGTGGAGCTGGATGAGGCGCACGCCGTCGAGCTGCTTTCCGGTCCAGGTCCAGTGGGTGACGCCTGCGAAGTGGACGACGCTGGAGCGCCCGATCATGCCCATGAGGGGGAAGTCGGCGCGTGCGGCGGGGTTGGAGGGCTCTCCGAGGACGACGCGGGGGGTGAGGGCGGCGGGGTGGAGCGGGTTGGGGATGAGCTGGTCGGTGTAGCGGATGGAGGGGTGCCTCCCGGTGACCTCGGGGTGGGTGTAGAAGGTGGGGAGGGCGCGGTGTCCGGCGGTGCGTAGGCGCGCGTCCAGCTCGGGTGTGGTGAGCTCGACGCGGCCGGAGGGGGTGAGGAAGCGCTTGCCGCGCGCCCTGGGGTCGAGGGCCTCGACGGCGGCGTACCAGGCGGGGTGATCGAGGTAGAGGGTGCTGGTGCCGGGGTGGTCGGGTGCGGGGCAGGGCCAGCGGAGGGGTTCGGCGCGCTGCTGGAGTCGCTCGACGCTCATGCCGCCCATGCCGGGGGTGAGCTGGTTGAAGAGGGTCCAGAGGGTCTTGTAGTCGCTCCAGGCGTCGGGGAGGTTGGCGTCCCAGCGCAGCTTGCTGTTATTTTTGTCTTTTCGCGCCATGCGTTGGGCGAGGGCGATCCAGAGCTGGACGTCGGTGCGCGACTCCCCGACGGGGGGGACGGCGGCGTCCTGCCAGCGGATGGCGCGGTCGTCGCGGCGCATGTAGACGCCCTCGGTTTCGAGGCCGCTGCGGACGGGGAGGATGATGTCTGCGAAGAGGGCGGACTCCTCCATGAAGAGGCCGGTGTAGACGTAGAAGTCGAGGGCCTTGAAGGCGTCGCGGACGCGGTGGGAGCGGGCGGAGGAGAGGAGGGGGTTTCCTGCGGTGAAGAGGGCGCGGAGCTTGTAGGGTCGCTCGTCGAGGATGGCGTCTGCGAAGGCGTCGGGGCCGATGGGGAGGGCAGGGTGCGCGATGGTGGGCGGGGTGCCCTGGAGGGTGGGCAAGGCGAGGGGGCCCGGCCAGGTGTTGTGCATGAAGTTGCAGCCGCCGCCGGGGCGTCCGATGTTGCCTGTGACGGCTGCGAGGAAGGTGAGGGTGCGGTAGGTGTCGAAGGCGCCGAGCTGGTGGGAGATGCCCGCGTTGCAGAAGATGGCTGCGGGTCGGGCGGTGGCGTAGGCGCGTGCGGCCTCGCGGATGAGGTCGGGTGAGATGTCGCAGATGCGCGCGGCCCACTCGGGGGTGTAGCCTTCGCGGTCGAGGTGGGCGGCGAGGTCGGGGAAGCCGAGGGTCCAGGCCTGGGTGAAGGGCTCGTCGTGGAGGCGTTCGCGGAGGATGTAGCCGAGCATGCCGAGGGTGAGGGCCATGTCGGTGTGGGGCTTGATGGGGAGCCAGAGGTCGGCCTGGGCGGCGGTGGGTGTCTTGCGGGGGTCTACGACGATGAGCTTGGCGCCGGTGCGCTCGCGCTCGCGGAGGAGGTGGAGGAAGGTGACAGGGTGCGTCTCGGCCTGGTTGGTGCCGAGGAAGAGGAGGCAGCGCGCGGCGCCGAGGTCTTCCTGCTGGGTGATGGGATCGACGCCGTAGCCGTTGGTGAAGTTGCCGAGTCCGAAGGTGGCGGCGAGCGCGTCTCCGCCGGCGTCGTTGCAGACGGGGCCGACGTCGGTGTCGTTGGGGCTGCCGAGGAGTGTGAAGAAGCGGTGGACGAGGGAGCCGACGCCGCGGAGCATGCGTCCGGAGGTGCGGTTGGCGACGGTGTGGGCGAGGCCGCGGTCGCGGAGGTCGAGGAGTCGGTCTGCGATGAGGTCGAGGGCGTCGTCCCAGGCGAGGGGCTCGAAGCGGGCGTCGGGGTCGCCTTTGGCGCCGCTGACGCGGCGGAGGGGCTGGGTGAGGCGCTGCTGGTTGTGGACGAGCTGGGGCATCAGCTCGGCTTTGACGCAGAGGTTGCCAGCCTGAACGGGGTCGCCGGGGAGGGGCTCGACGCCGATGACGCGGCCCTTGCGGGTGTGTACGACGAGGCCGCAGAGGGCGTTGCAGAAGGCGCAGGCGGTGGTGGTGGTGCGGTCGGGGGTGAGGGTGGCGGAGGCGTTGGCGAGGCGAGGATCTCCGGCGGGGTGGGGGTGAGCCGGGGTGGGGGGCTGGGGTGTAGGGGGAGGTGGGGTGGTGTGGTTGTCCAGGGTGGCTTCAGGGGCAGCGGCGCAAGCCTCTTGCAAGAGGGCTGCGCCGCCCAGCGCCCCGGCGAGCGATGTCTTGAGGAAGCCTCGCCTGGAGAGGGGCTGCGGGGTCGCGGTGTCTTTGTTGTCGCTCACGGGGGCTCCGGTGTGTTGGGGTGAGGTCGGCACGAAGGGAGAGGGTGCCTTGTCATGCCCAGACGTTACGCCCCGGCGGGCTCGATCCGGTCGAAGAAGGTGCGGAGGCGCCGGAGGGCGGCCTCGAAGCGGGGGTCGGTGAGGCTGAAGCAGAGGCGGAGGTGCCCAGGGGCGCCGGCCCAGCGTCCGGGGTTGACCTGGAGGCCGACGGCGTCGCGGAGGGCGTGGTGGAGGTTGTCGAGGGTGAGGGTGAGGGGTGGCGCGTCGTCGCGTCGGAGGGTGCGGCCGAGGAGGGGCGTGGCGTCTGGGAAGAGGAAGAGGCCCGCGGGGTGCCCCTTGGGGAGGAGGAGCCCGGCCTGGGTGAGGAGGTCGTGGAGGCGCTGGCGCTTGGCGGCGAGGTCGCGCCGTGTGGCGCGGAGGTCAGCGAGGACCTCGGCGGCGGCTTCGGGGGGGGCGCCGGGTCGGAAGCCGCGGAGGAGGACCTCGGCGGCGAGGCAGGCGTGGCGTGTGGGCTCGGTGGTGCGGAGGTCGAGGAGGAGGTCGCGGAGGTGCGGGCTGCCGGTGGCGGCCCAGCCGAGGCGGAGCCCGCCAGCGGCGAAGGCCTTGGAGAGCCCGGCGAAGAGGGTGGTGCGCAGGCGGAGGCCGGGGTAGTGGGTGAGGAGCGCCGGTGTGGCGTCCTGGATGCGGTCTTCGTCGGTGTGGAGGAGGTCGAGGTGGGCGAAGATGGCGTCGAGGAAGAGGTGGGTCTGGCGGGGTTGGAGCCAGGCGAGGAGGTCGCGGAGGAGGCGTGGGGGGTAGCGGACGCCCGCGGGGTTGGCGGGGTCGTTGAGGAAGAGGAGGTCGATGGGGCCGTGGAGGGCTTCGAGGTCGTCGAGGGCCTGGGGGGTGAAGAGGAAGGCGTCCTCCGCGCGGGTCTGTGCGACGACGACCTCGCAGCCGGCGAGGGTGAAGATGGGGGGGAGGTAGCCGTAGTGTCCGGTGGGGAGGGCGACGCGGGGTGGGCGTCCGAGGAGGTGTCGGAGGGCGAGGGCGGCGTCGTAGAGGAGGGGGAAGACGCCTGCGCCGAGGACGATCTCCTCGGGCTGGAAGTCGCCGCCGAGGGTGGTCTGGGTGAAGCCTGCGATGACCTCGGCGGTGCGGGCGAGGGCGGAGTCATCGCCCAGGTTGGTGAAGCCGAGGAGGACGCCCTTCATGAGGCGGGAGGGGATGTCCAGCTCGTTCTCGCCGTAGTCGAGGCGGATGAGGGGGGCGTCGCCGGTGTAGGGGGGCGGGTCGTCGAAGGCGGGCCAGGCGAGGGTGGCCTGCATGGCGGGGGCGAGCTGGGGTGCCTCGGGCGGGGCGGGGAGGTCGGGGAGTGCGGCGGCGTTGTCGCGTCGGAGCTGGAAGGAGAGCAGCTCCGCGAAGAGGTGCTCGTAGTAGTGCTCCGCGAAGACGTTGTTGCGGGAGAAGGTGGCCTCCGCGAAGGCGATGAGGCCGTGTCGGAGGTGCCCGGTGGCGCCGAGGAGGAGGGCGGGCTGGAGGTGGGGGTAGACGCGGTTGGCGATGAGGCCGATGAGGACGAGGACGTGGGGCGGTCGTCCCTCGCGTCCGAGCAGCTCCAGGACGTCGTTGCGGTGCTGGTGGCTGGTGATGGTGAAGGGTTCGCTCTCGTCGAGGATGAGGGGGATGCGCTGCGCGGCGGTGAGGGCGATGAGGCGTCGGAGGGCGGCGTTGTTGCGCCGCTCGTCGGGGGTGAGGGCGAGGGCGACGAGGCGTGGCTGGAGCGTCTCGGTGAGGGCGATGATCTCGTCGAGGTCGTCGTTGGCGAGGAGGGTGTGGACGCCTGCCTTGCGGCAGGCGTTGGTGTAGGTGGGGGTGATGGAGGCGGAGAGGAGGACGGTGTCCTGAGGGGAGGTGAGGGCGCGGAGGGCGCCGTGGAGGACCTCCTGGCGGCAGGGGCCGATGAAGATCTCGTCGGGTTCGAGGGGGAGGGCGAAGTAGCGGAGGGCGTAGCGCGCGACGTAGGCGCGGAGGTCGGGCGAGCCGAGCTCGTGGGTGTAGGGGGCGCGTCGCGCCTGGGCGAAGCGCGCGGCGAGGGCGCGGAGGTAGGAGATCTGCTCGCCATCGACGCGGCTGAGGTCGAGCTGGTCGAGGAGGTCGGCGCCGCCGAGGAGGTTGAGGGTGTGGAGGAAGGGTCGGAGGTCGCGCTCGAAGCGCAGGGAGGCCTCGATGACGCGGACGTCGTGCCAGATGGGTCGGCTGGCTTGTTGGAGGGCGAGGGCGGTGGAGGCGGAGATGGGCTGTCGGCTGGTGCGGTTGACGTAGAACTCGAAGGGGTTGCCGGTGCGCTGCTCCAGGGAGGCGAGGACGGCGATGTCGGTGTCAGCGGCTTGTTGGACGCGGACGCTCCAGACGACGCGGTGCTCGAAGCCTCGCCTGGCGAACATGCGGTCGATGACCTGGGCGCCGGGTCGTCCGGCGATGTTGAGGACGACGTGTCCGCCGGGGTTGAGGGCGAGGACGGCCTGGTCGAGGGCGCGTGCGAGGAGGCCGAGGCCGAAGTGGTCTTCGTAGACGCCCTGGAGGACGAAGTAGTTGCTGAGGTCGTAGAGGCGGTCCTCGTCCATGGCGGAGAGGGCGGCCTGGGGGTCGAGGTCGGGTGAGGGTGCGAGGACCTGGGGGATGCAGCCGACGATGAGGTCGAAGCGCTCCTCCTGGTCGATGGCGCTCTGGAGGAGGTCGCTGTGTGCGGCCTGGAAGCGCTCGCAGAGGAGGCGTCGCTGGGCGTCGTAGCGCGGGGCGAGGTGATCATCGAAGCTGTTGATGATCGCGTTTGCGGTCGCGATATCAATCGCTACAGGATTGATATCATAGCCCACCACGTGATCAGTGGCATCTGCGAGGAGCAAGGCGAGGGAGATCCAGCCGGTGCCGGTGCCGATCTCGGCGGCGGTGCGCTCGCCGCTGCGCTCGGCGTGTGGCCTGCGGAGGAGGCCTTCGAGGAAGGTGAAGCCCCAGTCTTCGGGCTCGAAGACGGAGGGTGCGATGAGGAGGTCGAGGTGCTGTCGGAGGGTGGCGGTCTCGAGGGGGACGCGCTGGACGCGTAGGGGTGCGTCGCGGACGCGGGGAGCTTTGCTGTCGCGGAGCCAGTGGACGAGGCGGAGGGCCGCGCTGCGCTGGTCGGGTCGCTGGAGCGCCTCGGTGAGGGCGGCGAGGGCGTCCATGCGCTGCTGGGGTCCGGCCCAGGCGGCTTCGACGAAGGCGAAGCCGAGGCGTTGGAGGGCGTCGGGGTGTCCAGCGGCGGCCTGGTGGAGATCGCCGTGCTCAGGAGAGAAGATCCAGCGCATGAGGGCTCCTCGCGGGGGGATTGTGGGCGAGGCCGGGGTGCGCTATCCTGGCCTCAACGGAGGGCCGCAGCATGCACCACTTTGTCTTGATCCTCAACGCCCGCTTTGGCTTCAACCGCATTCAGCGCGTCCGCGCCGACCGCTATGAGGTGTCGGGGACGCAGGGTCGCTTCTGGCAGGGGGAGCGGCTGGTGTATCAAGCGCCGGCGGCGCTGATCGAGGAGGTCGTCTCGTGCGCGCACGGCGGCGAGGCCGACGCCTGGATCGAGGCGTGGCGCGTGGCGCGTCGCTCGGATGGGGGGATGAAGGTGGAGGAGTACGGGGTGGCGCGCCGTCAGCCGCCGCGTCGGCACGAGGTGCGCGACGGCGGTCAGGGGAGCCCCATCGTGGAGGGGGTGTCGTTGACGGTGGTGGAGCCGATGGCGCCGCGTCGTCGCAGCGAGCCGACCTGAGGGGTCGGCCCGCTGCGGCGCAGCGCGTCAGGTGCGGTTGCCGCCCTGCTTGGCCTCTTCGATGAGGCGGTACTCGCGGTCGAACATGGCGAGGGTGTCGCGGGTGATGGCGAGGTTGACGTTGTTGCGCTCGTGGGTGGTGTAGGTCTGGGCGAGCTTGCGCATGAGCTTCTCGACGTCGATGAGGCGGTCCACGAGGCCGCTGAGGAGGTCGAGGTTGCGGGTGGCGCGGTCCTGCCCGGCGAAGTTGGAGCGGTACTCGTTCATGACAGCGTCCACCTCGAAGCGAAGGCTATCGACGAGGTCGTCGAGGCTGGCGAGCTTCTGGGTGGTCTTGATCTTGGCGAGCTCCTCGCGGTAGAGGGCGACGCGATCGCTGACGATCTTGATGTTGCTGCGGGCGGTGTCCGAGATGTAGGACTGGCCCTTCATGCGGTCGAGGGTCTGCTCCAGGTTGTCGATGATGCGCTGGAGGCTCTCGGGGCGTCGTGTGGTGCGGGAGCGGTTGGCGAAGAGGACGCGGTAGATGTCGAACTGGAGGTTGGCGCGGGTGCCGAGGAGGTCGGTGACCTCGTTGGCGCTGAGGGTGGCGGCGCTGTTGATGGAGGAGACGATCTCGCCGCGCTCGGCGGTGTACATCTCGAGGTTGGAGGAGACGATGTCGAGGTTCTCGTTGACGGCGCCGGGGACCTTGAGCTGGAGGGTGCGCATCTCGCTCTGGATGGCGGTGAGGTCGGTGATCATCTCGCCGAGGAGGCCGAGGTCGCGGGTGCGGCGGTCCTTGCCCGCGAAGTGGCGGCGGTAGCGGCCGAAGACGATGTTGGCGAGGGAGCCGAGTTCGGAGGCGCGGCGGGCGTCGGGGCCGTCCTGCTGGGCGCGGGCGATCTCGTTGCGCTCGGCGGTGTAGAGGTCGAGGCGCTCTTTGGCGGTGTTGGCGATCTCGCGCGCGGTGGCGTCGTTGATCTCCTGGGCCGCGCTGATGACGCGCTTGATCCCCTCGATGATGGAGTCGATGGTGGGGAGGTCGCGGGTGATGCGCGGCTGGTTGGCGAAGCGGAGGGCGTACTGGCCCTGGAGGGCGTCAAGCTGCTGTTGGAGGACGTCGAGGGTCGGATCGGCCATGTTCACTCAAGCTCACCGTTGATGGCCGCCGCCGGTCGGCAGGGGGAAGGGAGCTGCTCGGCCAGGATGCGAGCGGCGGCCAGGAGTTCATCTTCGCGCAGCGCGGCGAAGCCGAGCCTGGCGCAGGGTAGAGGGTCGCCCCGGAAGGCGAAGCGCTGACCTGGGGAGAAGGCGACTCCGCGTAGGAGGGCGCGCGCAGCCCAGGAGGCGACGTCGATGTGCGGATCGATCTGAACCCAGAGGGCCATCCCCCCGCGAGGGGCCCGAGCCGTAACGACCTCGCCAAGATGATCACCGAGCGCGGCGAGCAAAGCGTCTCGACGCAATTTATATGCGCGTCGCGCGCGGTGGATGTGTCTCTGCACCTCGCCTTCTTCGAGCAGCTCGGCCAGTGCGGCCTCGCCGGCGCGGTCGCCCTGTCGATCCAGGAGGGCGCGCAGGTGGGTGAGCCGCTCGATGACGGCAGGCGCAGCAGCAACATAGCCGACCCGGAGGCCCGGCGCCAGGACCTTGGAGAGGCTGCCGATGTAGATGATGGAGTCCAGGCCCTCGGCGGCGGCGAGGGGGAGGACGGGGCGCCCGTCGTAGTGGAACTCGTGGTCGTAGTCGTCTTCGAGGATGGCGAAGCTGTGCTGACGGGCCAGCTCCAGGAGGCGGAGGCGCCTGGGGGCGCTGAGTGTGGCGAGGGTGGGGAATTGGTGGTGGGGGGTGAGGTAGACGGCGCGGAGGCGGGGGAGGAGGGGCGAGCGGGCGAGGGCTTCGACGTCGAGCCCGTCGTCATCGAGGGGGAAGTCGATGAGGGTGGCGCCGCTCTGGCGCAGGGCGGCCCAGGCGGGCGGGTAGCCGAGGGCCTCGACGGCGACGAGGTCGTTGGGGCGGAGGAGGAGGCGGGCGATCAGGGCGATGCCCATCTGGGAGCCGCGGGTGATGAGGAGGTGCTCGGGGTCGAGGGAGAGGCCGCGGGTGGTGTTGAGCATGGCGGCCAGCTCGCGGCGGAGGTGGGGGTGTCCTGCGGGGTGGTCGTAGCTGAGGAGGCCGATGGGGTCGCGTCGGAGGGCGCGCCGGAGGGCGCGGGCGATCAGATCGGTGGGGACCATGCGGAGGTCCGGCCACCCGCCGGAGAGGTTGAGGGTGCCAGGGGGCAAGGGCGGGTTGATGGGTGCGGGGGGGACGTCAGGGAGCGGGAAGCGGGGGGCGTCGTCGCGCGGCGGGGCGGCCAGCGGCGCGGGTTCGGGGGGCTCGGTGTGGGTGGGCAGCTCGCGGGCGACGAAGGTGCCGCGGGCGGGGTCGCTCTCGGCCCAGCCCTGGGCGATCAGCTCGTCGTAGGCGGAGATGACGGTGTTGCGGTGGACGTTGAGCTGCCTGGCGAGGGTGCGGGAGCCCGGGAGGCGATCCCCCGGCAGGAGGCGCCCGCGTCGGATCTCCCAGGTGATGGCGTGGAGGATGCGCGTGAAGAGGGGGAGATCGCTGTCGTCGAGGGTGAGCTGGAGGGTCCACCGCGCCATGAGGCCACCTGGTCTGTCGTGTTTGTTCAAAGTGGACCTTTTGGACCATCCACTTGCGTCGCAGAGTGGAGGAGTCCCGGCGTCAGGTCAAGGCGCCGCGTCCTCTTCACCTGGGAGGTCCCCGATGCGCAAGCCCCTCTACGCGATGCCTGAAGCCGAAGCCCTGGCCCTCTTTCGCGCGTCCCCGACGCTCCACCTGGCGACGACGACCCCCGAGGGGTCGCCGGTGCTGCGGGTGGTGCACGGGGTGGTGCTGGAGGATGGGTCGATCACCTACCACGGCGGGCGCAAGGGCGAGAAGGCGTCCTGCCTGGGGCGCGAGGCGGTGTTGAGCGTCGAGCAGGCCGTGGCGACGATCCCCAGCACGGTCTTCGATCCCGAGCTGGCCTGCCCGGCGACCACCTATTACCGGAGCGCGCAGGTGCACGGTCGCCTGGAGGAGATCGAGGCGCCCGCGGCGCGTGCGGCGGCGCTCCAGGCGCTCATGGAGCGCCTCCAGCCGGAGGGCGGCTACGCGCCGATCACGGCGGACGATCCGCGCTACGCGCGCACCCTGGCGGGGCTTCACATCATCCGGGTGGTGCCGACGCGGGTGAGCGGCAAGGCCAAGCTGGGCCAGAACCGTCGCCCGGAGCAGGTGCAGGAGGTGATGGCGTTCCTGTGGCGTCGGGGGCTGCCCGGCGACCCCGAGGCGCTCGTCCATGTGCAGCGGGCGAACCCTGCGGCGGCGCCGCCTGCGGCGCTCCAGGGGCCTGCGGGGCTCCGCCTGCTGCCCTGGCTGGATGTGCGGCAGCGCGCGGCGGCGCTGGAGCTGGTGGCCGGGGTCGATTGGACCCGCGACGCGACGCGGGCGGAGCTGGCGGCGGCGCTGGCGTCGTCCTCGGCGCTGGTCGGGGTCGAGGAGGCGGCGACGGGGCGCCTGATCGCGACAGCGCGGGCGATCTCGGACGGGACGCGGCACGCCTGGATCTACGATGTCGTGGTGGAGGCGTCGTGGCGCCAGCGCGGGGTCGGCGAGGCGCTGATGGGGCTCCTGCTGGATCACCCGGCGGTGCGTCAGGCGCGGGAGGTGCGGCTGACGACGCGGGACGCGGAGGGCTTCTACGAGCGGCTGGGCTTCGCCCGCCGGGAGGCGCTGCGCTATCGTCCGTGGCGCTCGGTGGAGATGACGTTGCACCAGGGGCGCGAGGCGTGGTTTGGTCGTGTGGGGGATGAGAGCACAGCGGAGGAGGTGTCCAGGTGAGACGAGTCAATCGCGTCGTAGGCTGTGTGTTGTGGCTGGGCCTGTCGGTCGGGTGTGCGTCGCTGAACCCGCTCCTGCCTGCCGAGGTGGAGGAGCGCGGCATGGAGGAGTCGCCGCTGCGGCTGGGCGGCTTGTTCTCCTTTGAGGGGACGACGGTGGGCGGGTCGTCGATCGCGTGGCTCTCGCGCTCGTCGCTGAGCGAGGGCGGCGTCCAGCACGTGCAGCTGGGGGTGACGACGCCGCGCGGGGGGTGGCGCGTCGAGTGCGCGCAGGAGGTGCAGGTCGAGGGGACGATCCTGCGCTCGGTCATCTTTCAGGGGCGCGTGTGCCACGGGACGCGGTCGGGCGAGGAGGCGCCCGCGTGGACGCTGGCGCTGGTGGGGGCGGAGGGCGCGCCGTGGCGTGGTTTGCTGGTGGATGGGGTGTCGGTGTGGTCGTTGGACGGGGCGGGGTTGGGCGATCCAGACCGGACGAGCCCGGTGGTGAAGGTGCTGTCGTCGGGTCAGCTGATCGGGGTGTGGGATGAGGTGGCGGCGACGCCCCGGCTCTGGCTGGAGCCCGGGATGGAGGACGGGCTGCGCGAGCGTCTGGAGATGCTGGGCCTGGTGATGTTTGCGATAGACGATCTGCGCGACGGTTATCCGGACGACGGCGCAGGCGTGTACAACCTGCTGGATGCGGTAGAGGTGAAGGCGGCGGAGGCGCCGCCTGCGGCGGCGCAGGTGGAGGCGCTGGAGCGTCACGGCGCGCAGCTGGAGGCGGCGGGCTTCAAGGAGGGGGCGGGGCTCCTGGCGCGCCAGGTGGCGCGTTCACGCGTGGAGCGGCTGGATGTCGGCGGGTTGCGCGCTGCGGAGCGCAACGGCGCTGCGGGGCGCCTCGTCATCGAGTTTCAGGCGGGTCCGCTCTGGGGTGATGGGCTGGGCTGGTCGGGTCCTGAGGTAGGCCCGAGCGGGCTGGGGCTCCAGATGGGCGGCGGCGTGCGGCTGAGCGAGCGGACGCAGCTTGTGCTGGGGATGGGGCTGGACCTCGGCCCCTACAGCAGCGCGGCGCTGGCGTCGCAGAGCGGCGTGGAGCGGGGCTGGAGCAGCGCGGGCTTCGGGTTGGGGCTGGGGCTGCGGTGGACGGTGCCGCTGGTGGGCCCGGCGGAGCTGACGCTGGGCGCCCAGGCGCGCGGTCGGCTGGGGTTGGGGGATCTGACGACGCAGCGCGGGCAGGAGGGGGAGGCTCCCGCTCCCGAGGCGGGCTTCGTGCAGGCGGGGGTGGGGTTGTCGCCGCTGGTGGGGTTGCAGCACGCGACAGTGTGGAATGATCTGGGGACGCGGACGATCTTCTTCCTGGAGGCGTCGCCCGAGTGGACCGCCTGGTTCTATGGCCGCGTCGATCCCTACGATGGCGGAGATGCGCGGGTGCAGAGCGCGCTGGACGCTCTGGAGCCGAAGCTGGAGGAGGAGACGTTCCTGCTGCGGGTGATGCTGGGGCTGAGGCTGGAGCTGTGATGCGCAAAAGATGCGTCAGCGCATTTTTTGCGCTGACCTCGCTCAGAGATAGCTGGCGAGGATCTCCCAGGTGCTGGGCATGAGGAGCACCCAGGGGAAGCGGACGCCTGCGGTGGCGGTCCAGAGGGTGTCGTCGGTGGCGAAGACCTCGGCGGCAGCCCAGCCCTGGATGAGGATGTTGCCGTAGCCGACGGCGAGCCGCCCGCCGAAGGCGGTCTGGTCGTCGTAGCGGACGGCGGGGCCGATGTCGAGGTAGGGGGTGGTGCCGACGTAGTCGTAGGCGAGGCGGAGGGAGGCGCCGCCGTAGAAGGCTTCGGTGAGGTTGTCGGCGCCGCCGTAGAGCTGGAAGCCGATGGCCCAGGGCCAGACGATGTCGTCTACGGCGTAGTAGATGGGGAGGCTGTACTTTCCGACGGGCCAGGCGGCGCCGATGGAGGCCTCCAGGCGGAAGAGGGGTCCGGCGTCGTCGCCGCCGTGGTAGCCGCCCAGGACGCTGAGGCCGCCCTCCAGGGACCAGAGCTCGACGAGGGAGTCCACGAGGGCGCGGACCTCGGGGTCGAGCTTGTCGTAGACGGCCTGAAGCTCGTCGGGCGAGCCCTGCCAGCCGTCGAGGAAGGCCTCGACGTCCTCGATGGACTTGAGGGAGGGGGCCTCGTCGCGCGGGGGCTCCTGGCCGGCCTCCTGGGCGGTCGCCGGTGCGGCGGCGGCCCAGGAGGCGGCGAGGAGGAGGAGCGCGGCGGTGGTGAGACGCCGTGCGTGCATGGGTGTCAGCCCTTGAGCGCGTCGGCGCGGTCGGTCTGCTCCCAGGGGAACGCGGCGCGGCCGAAGTGGCCGAAGGCCGCGGTCTGGCGGAAGATGGGGCGCTTGAGCTGGAGGGTCTCGATGATGCCCGCGGGCTTGAGCTCGAAGTGGGCGCGGACGAGGGCCTCGATCTGCTCCTCGGGGCGTGTGGCGGTGCCGAAGGTCTCGACCATGACGGAGACGGGCTCCGCGACGCCGATGGCGTAGGCGAGCTGGACCTCGCAGCGGCGGGCGAGGCCGGCCGCGACGATGTTCTTGGCGATGTAGCGGGCGGCGTAGGCCGCGGAGCGGTCCACCTTGCTGGGGTCCTTGCCGGAGAAGGCGCCGCCGCCGTGCCGCCCCATGCCGCCGTAGGTGTCCACGATGATCTTGCGGCCGGTGAGGCCGGAGTCGCCCATGGGGCCGCCGATGACGAAGCGGCCGGTGGGATTGATGAAGAATTTGGCGTCCTTGGCGAGGAGGTTGGCGGGGAGGGTCTTCTTGATGACCTCCTCCATGATGGCCTCGCGGAGGTGCTCGGTGGTGACGTCCTCGCTGTGCTGGCTGGAGACGACGACGGCGGTGATGGCCTGGGGCTGTCCGTCGGCGTAGCGGACGGTGACCTGGGCCTTGCCGTCGGGGCGGAGGAAGCCGAGGGTGCCGTCACGGCGGGCCTCGGAGAGGCGTCGTGTGAGGGCGTGGCTGTAGTGGATGGGCATGGGCATCAGCTCGGGCGTCTCGTCGCAGGCGTAGCCGAACATCATGCCCTGATCGCCCGCGCCCTGCTCCTGAACGACGCCCATGTCCACGACGACGCCCTGGGCGATGTCGGGGGACTGCTTGTCGAGGGAGACGAGGACGGCGCAGGTCTTGTAGTCAAAGCCCTTGTCGGAGTGGTCGTAGCCGATGTCCTGGATGGTCTCCCGCACCACCTGCGGGTAGTCCACCACCGCGTTCGTCGTCACCTCGCCGCCGATCATGGCGAAGCCCGTGTTGAGGAAGGTCTCGCAGGCCACGCGGGCGTGGGGATCCTGCGCGAGGATAGCGTCCAGGACGGCGTCCGAGATCTGATCCGCCATCTTGTCGGGATGCCCTTCGGTGACCGACTCCGAGGTGAAGAGGTAGCTGCGCGTCATAGGACCATCGACTCCTTATCTAGAAACCAGCGAGATGTGTGCCTTCAAGTGTCCCGATTCATTCAAGAAAACCCAGGCCCCGCTCACTTCGGGACGCGGGACGGCGGACTATAGGCGCTCCATCCCCTGGATGTCAACCAGCCCGCCGCCCTGGGCCTGGATCAGCGTCGATAGTTGCTGAAGTAGGCCTGTCCCAGCTCGCGGCAGGGCGCGGGCTCCTGGCAGACCTCGGTCATGCGCTGGAGGAGCTTCTTGAGCGTGGGGTCGAGGTCCTGGACGTCGCGTGCGTTGGCCTCGATCTCGCGGAGGGCGTCGAGGTCGATCTCGTCGCGGAGGGCGTCGAGGCAGAGGTCCATGAGCTGGACGTTGACGGTGAGCGGGTTCTGGGGTCCGAAGCCGCGCTCAGCGAGCTGGCGGAGGAGGCGCACGGGGGTCTTCATGAGATCGAAGCGCTTGTCGGCGGCGAGCCCGGCCGCCGCGGTGTAGAGGACGCGCAGCTCCAGCTCGGGGTCGATGGTGCCGTGGAGGCTGGGGGCGACCTGGGCGATGCGCGCGGCCCATGCGGGGTCGCTGGACGCAGCCTGCCCGTCGATGTTGGCGAGCCAGAGGAGCATCATGCCGAGGGCCCGCGGGGCGCGGGCGGGCGGGATGACGGCGGCCGCCTTGCGGGTGAGGGTGAGGGTGTCGTCCTGGCGCTGGTTGGACCAGAGGATGTTGGAGGCGCGGGCGACCAGCTCGGTGATGTCTCCGAAGTGGCCTGCGGCGGCGAGGTCACCGACGAGGTCGAGGAGGGGCTGGAGCGGGGCCTTGGCGGGGTCGGCGTCGAGGGCGGCGAGGAGGTGGGCCGCGGCGAAGACGCGCTTGGCGCTGGTATCTGTGCGCGGCACTTTGAGTTTTTTGAAGGTGGGCGCAGCGGCCTGGGGGTCCAGCTCGCGGTGCGCCTTGGCGAGGAGGACGGGGACGGCCTCGGGGGTGATGGGGGTGTTGGGCGCGGCGAGCTTCTTGAGGGCGGCCTCGTAGGCCTTGAGGCCTTCGGGGCTCTCCAGGGGGAGCCAGGCGGCGGCGAGGGGGCCGGCGTGTTCGAAGCCGAGGCCCTGGAGGTGTGGCGGCGCCTCGCCGTCGAGGGCCTCGGCCCAGGAGGACTCGCGGGCCTTGAGGAGCTGCGCGCCGACGAGCTTGAGGTTATCGGCGGGTCCGACGTGCCCGGCGGCGTGTGCGTAGGCAGCGACCCAGCCGAGGAGCTTGAGGTAGGCCTTCTCGCGCGAGCCCTCCATGCCG
Organism: Myxococcota bacterium; assembly: GCA_963169075.1. Lineage (GTDB taxonomy): Bacteria > Myxococcota_A > Bradymonadia > Bradymonadales > CAUJGC01. Next base: position 12,532 of record CAUJGC010000017.1, on the reverse strand, counting down.
GCGGCGCTGGGGCCGTCGAGGGTGAGGGGTGAGCCGTAGATGAGCCTGTAGGCGACGTCGTTGGCGCCGAGGAGGGCGAGGTGGGCCTCCTTGTCTTTGCCGGCGCGGAGGGCGATGGCGGCGCGGAGGAGCCAGGCGTTGAGCTCGAGGTCGTGTCGTGCGGCGTCGGTGGTGTTGGAGGCGCACATGAGGCGCGCGTTGTCGCGGCTGTGTCCCTCGAAGCCTGCGCTGATGCTGAGGTCGCCCTCGGCGTTGACGTTGAAGAAGAGGGCCTGGATGCTCTGCTTGAGCTCCATGCGCAGGGTGAAGTTGGGCTTGTAGGCGACGAGCTGGCACTGGAGGGTGGCGTCGCCGCTGAAGCCCTTCTGGATGAGGTTCAGGTAGCGTCCGAGGACGACGTCGGCCTCGTCGTAGCGGCCTGCGGCGGCGAGGAGGTGGGCCTGGGCGGGGAGCGCGGCCTCGACCTCGTGGGTCTTGTCGCAGGAGCGCGCCTCTTGTGTGAAGACAAAGGCTTTATCCAGCTCAGAGAGCGCAGCTTGATGGTTCTGAGGCGTGCGCGCGAGGAGGGAGGCCTGGAGGAGGAGGGGGGCGTAGCTGACGCGCTGGAGCGGGGTGCCCTGGGTGAGCTGCGCGGCTTGCTGGAGGTGGGCGGCGGCGGGCGCGGTGTTGGCGTCGTCGAAGAGGAGGGCGCCGGTGAGGGTCTTGGCGACGGCGCGGAGGTCGTCGGGGTAGGCTTTGCTGCGCTCGGCCCAGCGCTCGGCCCAGGCGCGTCGTCCTGCTGCGTCGCGGACGAGGCGGTCGGGGCCGACGTCCTGGGTGACCTCCAGCATGTCGATGAGCGCGGCGAGGGGTCCGATCTCCTGGGCGGAGGCGTCGCGGAGGGCAGGGGAGAGGCGCTTGAGGCTGGAGTCGAGGGAGCCCTGGAGGGCGTGCCCGACGGTCTGGAGTGCGGTGTCGTCGGGGTTGTCGTCGAGGGTGAAGGTGAGGATGGCGCGGTGTGCGGCGGGGGCGAGGGAGAGCAGCTCCCAGCCGGTGTTTCGCAGCTCGAAGTCGTCGAGGGCGGCCTCGATGAGGCGCGAGAGGGTGGCCTCGGCGCGGTCGCGCTTGCCCGCGATGTCCCAGAGGGCGACGCGTCCCAGCTCGAGGCCGACGCGCCACCAGCGCGTCTCGGCGGGGTCGGGGGTGTCGGCGTCCTGGGCGGCGGCCTCCATGGCGGCGGTGTCGGGGGAGTCGGCGCTGGCGGCGGTGAGGACGCGGTGGGCGCTCCGGGCGAGGCGCGTGAAGGCGGGCCGGTAGGCGTCAGCGCCGTAGGCGGCGAGGAGTCGTTCGAGGTCCTGCTCCAGGGAGGCGTCGAGGTCGCGGAGGGCGGCCTGGAGGTGCGCGTCGTCGCTCTGGGCGAGGCTCCATGCGGCGTCGAGGCCGATGAGGGCGAGGTGGAGGGCGGGGGCGAGGCGGAGGATCTCGGGTGCGTCCTGGGGCGGAGGCTGTGCGGCGATCTCCTGGAGGGTGGCGCGGGCCCGTCGCAGCTCCTCGCCGAGGTCGCCCTGGCCCTGGAAGGCGAGGTCGAGCGCGGTGACGACGACGCCGAGGATGGCGGAGAGGGCGCGGTCGGGGGGCTCGGCGGTGAGCCGTGTCTGGACGCGGGTGAGTCCGTCGCGGACGAGGGAGACGGTGCGCGCGGCGTCTCCGCCGCGACCTCCGAAGAGGGCGCCGATCATCTGGAAGCCGGCGTAGTAGAGGGTGAGGAGGACGTCGGCCTGGCTGTCCTGGCTCTGGAGGCCCGCCTGGAGGATGGTGTCGGTGAGGCGCTGGAGGGGCTCCTCCTGGGGGCAGGCGACGACGCCGCCGACGGCGGCGAAGAGGCGGGAGGCGTTGCGCTCGGGCGCTCCGGCTTCGCGGTCCAGCTCGACCTCGCGCTGGGCGGCTTCGAGGGTGCGCGTGCAGAGGGAGGTGACGGTGGCGGCTGCGTCGGGTGGTCGTGTAGAGAAGGCGGCCTGGTTGAGGCTGGCGTTGAGGATGCGCTGCCTGATCCACATATTCTGGGGTTGATCTGCGTAATCCAGCGCGCGTTGTAATTCTTGTGTCTGAAGCCGCCGCTGGCTGTCCACGAGGGCGCCGCTCTGGATGGCTGCGGCGAGGTCATCGCGTCCGAGGTCGCGGTAGCGTGCGGCGACGCTGTCGAGGTCGCGTCGGATGCGGGTCCAGAGGGTGTCATCGCACGGGCCCTGAGGCTCCAGGGAGGCTGCGATGACCTCGTCGGTCATGGCGAGGAGGAGGTCGCCCTGGCGTCCGGCGAGGGGGCCCTGGGCGAGGGCTTCGAGGCGTGCGCGCCAGGCTTCGCGCTGCTTGGGGGTGTAGAGTGCGTCGGCCTGCTCGGCGGGGTTGCCGCGTCGGCTGGCCTGGGCTTCGAGGAAGGCCAGCTCGCGGAGGTAGGTGGCGGCGCGTGCCTCGGCGGGGTCGGCGGTGGCGCCATCGGCGGTGCAGTCGCGCTGGAGGAGGTCGAGGTCTTCGGCGTCGGCGGTGGCGTTGAGGGTGCCGACCTGCCAGGTGACCATGCGGAGCGCGCCGCGGACCCGGCAGGCGGGGGCGTCTTCGGGGGTCAAGGCGAGGGCGCGCTGGAGGGCGGCGTAGGCGCGCCAGGGCTCGCCAGCGTTGAGGGCGTCGTCGGCCTCGGTCAGCTCGCGCGCCCAGGCGGTGGCGCCTTCGGCGCGTGCGGGGAGGGGGCCGATGGGCATGCCGAGGAGGGTGTTGTGGAGGGGTGTGGCGGGGGCGAGGAGGCTCTGTCCGTCGGCGCCGCGCCAGACGGCGGCGACGCCGCGGTGTGCCGCGGCGACGCGGGCCGCCAGCTCGGCGCCGCCCCAGGGGCCGTCGCCGTCGGGGAGGGTGTGGGGGATGGGGACGGCGCGGCCGCCTGTCGGCGCGGCGGCGCCCTCGAAGACGAGGGTGGCGCCTGCGGGGAGGTCCACCTCGGGGACCTCCAGGCCGGGGGGGAGGTGTGGTGCGACGGCGTCGGAGACCCAGGGGCGCGGGTTGAGCCAGGCGCCGAGGGTGGCGACCTGGCGGCGGGTGTCCTGGGGGGCTTCGGCGGAGCCCTGGACGAGGGCCTGCCCGGTCATGGCGCGGTCGTGCATGCGGGCGGAGGTGGCGGCGCCGAGATCGCAGCGCCCCTCCAGGCCCATGAGGCAGCCCTCCATCCAGGCGGGGGCCTGGGCGGGGGGGAGGGGGGCTCGCTCGACCTGCTGGGCGCCTGCGCACCCGATCAACGCTCCCAGGCTCAGGATCACCGCGGCTTGGCACATCTGCTGACGCATCGCTCACCTCCTTCAACAAGCATCCGCCCCCGTCCTACCCCATCCTCGGCGCCGTCGTCCAGCCTTGCGGGGCAGGGCGAAAGCTACCGGCAGGCTGGAGGGATGTGCTAGGTTGTGGGCCGCGGAGTGTTCAGGAGGGGTCTCGGCCCCCCAAGCAGCTGAGGCGTCTCCCATGTTCTTGTTCATCGTGGTCATCGCCGTCATCGCGGGCGTCGTCCCCATGCTCGGCTATCTGGGGTTCATCTACTGGCTGGATCGCTATGAGCGGGAGCCGTGGTGGCTGGTGGCGCTGGTGTTTCTGTGGGGTGCGCTGGGCGGTGCGGGGTTCGGGTGCTGCATCAACACGGCGCTGATCTCGGCGGTGGGCGGTGTCTTCGGGCCGGAGACGGCGAACTGGGTGGGGCCGGTGGTGGTGGCGCCGGTGGTGGAGGAGGTGACGAAGGTGGTGCCGCTCTTCGGGCTGATCTTCCTGCGGAGCTTCGACAACCAGACCGACGGCATCATCTACGGGGCGGCGACGGGGCTGGGCTTCGCGATGACAGAGAATATCTCATACTTCATCAATGTGGGGACGTCGGCGGGGCTGGCGGCGATGTTTGTGAACATCCTGGTGCGGACGTGCTTCTCCGCGATGGTGCACTGCTGCGCGTCGGCGTCGTGGGGCTTCATGCTTGGGGTCGCGCGTTATCGCCACGGGTTCTTCCGGTGGATCGTGGCGCCTCCGGCGGGTTATCTGATGGCGATCACGATCCACGCGTTCTGGAACGGGTCGGCGACGTTCTCTTCGTTCAAGGGGGATCTGACGATCCAGGCGGGGGCGTGCGTGGCGATGCTTGGGATCATCGCGACGATGTTCGGGCTGACGCAGCTCTCGCTCTTCCTGGAGCACCGGACGATCAAGCAGATGCTGCTGCTGGAGGCTCAGGAGGGGACGCTGCCGCAGGCGCATGCGCTGGTGGTGCCCTACTACCTCAAGCGCCGCCGCCGGGGCTGGCTGGCGTCGGGGATCCCGCAGGAGCGCTACGTCAAGGCGGCGACTTTGTTGGCGTTCCGTCGTCATCAGGCGTCGCAGGCCTCGGGTGAGATCCAGGCTTCGCTGCTGGAGGACGTGGCGCGCTACCGGCACGAGGTGCGGCTTTTGCTGGGGCAGGTGCACGCGCCGCCGCCGCCGGGGGGTGGGTGGGGTGCGCCGCCGCCGCAGGGCGGGGGTTGGGGTGGCGGGGCGGGCGGGGGCTGGGGCGCGGCGGCGTGGGGAGGTGCGCTATGACGCGCCGCGTCATAGCCTTCGTGGGCTCGCGCCCCGAGGCGATCAAGATGGCGCCGATCCTCAAGGCGATGGAGGACGATCCGGAGCTGGAGCCGGTGATCGTCACGATGACGCGCCACCGGCACACGCTCACCCCGGTGTTCGAGCTCTTCGAGCTCCAGCCGCAGATCGCGCTGGAGCTGGTCTATGAGGAGATCCGGCAGAGCGAGGTCACGGCGCAGCTGCTCGTCGCCTTTGAGCGGGTGATCGAGGAGCAGGACCCGGACTCGGTGCTGGTGCTCGGGGACACGGCGACGCCGCTGGCGGGGGCGCTGGCGGCGTATTATCAGCAGGTCGCGGTGGCGCATGTGGAGGCGGGGCTGCGGACGGGGAACAAGCTGGCCCCCTTTCCGGAGGAGATCCACCGGCAGCTCGTGGCGCGGATCGCGGAGGTGCACTTCGCGCCGACAGCGCGGGCGCGGGCGAACCTGCTGGCGGAGGGGATCTCGCCCGATCGCGTGGAGGTGACAGGGAACACCGTGGTGGACGCGCTGCGCTGGGTGTCTCGCCAGACGCCGCACCTGCGGGAGCTGGCGCCGGAGGCGCTGCTGGCCCGGAACGCGGCGCAGGCGCCGCCGACGCCGGAGGCCGCAGCGGCGCTGGCGCGGGTGCGCGCGGGGGAGCGGCGCATGATCCTGATCACGGCGCATCGCCGGGAGAGCTTCGGGCTGGGCTTCGCGCGGATGTGCGACGCCTTCCTGGAGCTGGCGTCGCGCTATGAGGGGGACGCGGAGATCTTCTTCGTGGTGGAGCTGGCGCCCGGGGTGGACGGCGCGGTGCAGCATCGGCTGGCGGGGCGGTCCAACCTCCACCTGCTGCCGCCGCTGGACTATGGGCCCTTCGTGCACCTGATGAGCCTGGCCTATCTGGTCCTGACCGACAGCGGGAGCATCCAGGAGGAGGCGCCGGGGCTGGGGAAGCCCGTCCTGCTGATGCGGGACGCGACGAGCCGGACGGAGGCGCTGGAGGCGGGGACGGTGAAGCTGGTGGGGGCGCATCGTCAGCGGATCGTCCAGGCGACGGCGGAGCTGCTGGATCGTCCGGAGGTGTATCGTCGCATGGCGCGGGCGAGCAACCCGTACGGTGATGGCTACGCGGCGGAGCGGATCGTCGCGCGGCTGGGCGCGCTGGGCTGACGTGGATTTGACGCGCTGCGTCATGAGGCGTCCGCGGTGAGGCGTTGACAGGCTGCGCTCGCCGGGCGTAGCATCCCCACCGCGACGCCTCTGTCGCGGCGCGGCGCCGTCCGGCGGCTGCGTCTCTTCGCTCTTGCCCACGGAGCTACGGTGGATGGCGACCTGACCGCCCGCGTCTTCTGGATCGCGGCCTGGACGGCCTCGGCGCTGGCCTGCGCGACCCCGGGCGCGGCGCACCCCGCTCCTGCTGCTGCTGTGGCGTCGTCTGCGCCCCTCCCTCCCCCCTCGCCTGTCTTCGCGGGGACGCCGCTGACGGACGCGGAGGAGGTGGAGGTGCGCCAGCGCCTCGCAGACGCGCTGGTGGCGGAGCGCTCCTGGGAGGCGGCGCTGCCGCACCTGCGGTGGCTGCGCCAGCAGCACGGGGGGCGGTGGCCTGTGCTGCTGGACTTCGCTCAGGCGGTCTATCTGGTGCGCGCAGACGGCGCCGCGGCCCTGGCGGCGCTGGAGGAGGCGCTCCTGCTCAAGCCGATCAACCCGCGGGCGATGCTCTTGATGGGGCAGATCCTGGAGGACCAGGGGGAGGGGGCGCGGGCGCGGCTGGCCTACGCCCAGGTCCTGCGCTGGCGCCCGGACGAGGCGCAGGCAGCGCTGAACCTGGCTCGGCTCCTGCGCTTTGACGAGCCGGCGGAGGCGCGTCGCCTCTATGAATCGATCGTGCAGCGTGACCCGCGCCACCTGGTGGCGCTCTTTGAGCTGGCGTCCCTCGCGGAGCGCGAGGGGCGCCTGGAGGACGCCGAGCAGCGCTACCGTCAGCTCCAGGCGCTGCACCCCGATGTGTTGACCGGGCAGCTGCAGCTGGTCCGCTTCTTCCAGCGGACCCAGCAGCCCGAGAGAGCCCGCGCCGCCGAGCGCGAACTTGAGCGCAGCCGCGGGCGACGCCCGGGCGCGCGAGCCCGGTGAGGAGGCCCGCGCCGCCTTGCCCACCCGCCGCAGCTTTGGTGTCTGTTTCCACACCCCTTCGGCGCGCCGCGAACCCGCGCGGCGCCCGAACCCTGAGAAGGAGGAGTCATGGGAATCTTTGATCGCTGGATGGGCGCCCCGCGTTGGCGCTCGGGCCCGGGTGGGCCCAAGCCCATCAGCACGGCCACCTACCTCATGGGCGTCCTGGGCGCGATCCTGGTGATGTTCGCGCTGCGCGTCTCGGGCCTGCTGGGCGATCCCAGCGCTGCGGCCCAGGAGACGAACAACGCGCCGACCTCCGCGGAGGCGCCTGCGACAGCGGCGCCTGCGGCGACGGCAGCCCCTGCGGCGACGGCAGCGCCGACGTCCGCAGCGGCAGAGGGCCACGGCGAAGGTCATGGCGAAGGTCATGGCGAGGGCCATCCGGCGGGGGATCATGGGGATGGGCACGGAGATGGCGGCGGCGGCCACGCGGACCCCATCGCGCCGATCTTGATCCTGCTGACGGTGATCCTGCTGGCGGCGAAGGTGGGCGGTGATATTTTTGAGCGCTTCAAGCAGCCCTCGGTGCTGGGTGAGCTGGTCTTCGGGGTGCTCCTGGGGAACGTGCTCTACTTTGTGCCGGAGATGCCGGGGCATGAGCTCTTTACGATCATCCGCGAGGGGACGGCGCCGTTCCAGGTGGCGGACCTGATCGGGGGCGGGATGCCCGTGGAGGAGGCGGTCAAGGCCAAGTTCAGCGGCGATTATGTGCCTAAATTTACAGAGATCTTCAGCTCGGCGCACGGCTTTACGACGGTGAGCGTGGCGCGGACGCTGGACAACTTCAGCCGTATGGGCGTGATCATCCTGCTCTTCATGGTGGGCCTGGAGACGAACTTCCGGGACATGGTGAAGGTGGGCGTGACGAGCTTCGTGGTGGCGGTGATCGGCGTGGTGGTGCCCTTCGGGCTGGGCTTCGGGGTGTCGTACTTCGCGCTGTCGGAGGAGTCGGTGTATGTGCACCTCTTCATCGGGGCGACGCTCTGCGCGACGAGCGTGGGCATCACGGCGCGCGTCTTCAAGGATCTGAAGAAGCTGCACACGACGGAGGCGAAGATCATCCTGGGCGCGGCGGTCATCGACGACGTGCTCGGGCTGGTGATCCTGGCGGTGGTGGCGGGGATCATCACGACGGTGGCCTCGGGCGCGGAGCTGTCGGGCGCGGACATCGCGATCACGACGGGGATCATCTCGTTCAAGGCGTTCGCGTTCCTGGCGGTGTCGCTCTTTGTGGGGCTGAAGTTCACGCCCTTCATCACCGGGATGGTGGCGAAGATGCGGGTGGCGGGGATGAAGCTGACCTACGCGCTGATGTTCGCGTTCGTGATGTCGTACCTGGCGAACGTGATCGGCCTGGCGCCGATCGTGGGCGCGTTCGCGGCGGGCCTGATCCTGGATGATGTCCACTTCAAGGACTTCAAGGACGACCACGGGCACGGCCACGGTCATTCGACGACGGTGGAGGAGCTGGTGTCGCCCATCGCGGGCTTCCTGGTGCCGGTGTTCTTCGTGCAGATGGGCGTCCAGGTGAAGCTGGAGACGTTCGCAGACATCAGCGTGCTGGGCGTGGCGGGCGGCTTGACGCTGGCGGCGATCATCGGCAAGCAGGTCTGCGGGCTGGTGGTGCGGGAGAAGGGGATCTCGAAGATCAGCGTGGGCGCCGGGATGATCCCGCGCGGCGAGGTCGGGCTGATCTTCGCGGCGATCGGGAAGGAGCTGCCGCCGATCGCGGGTCACAAGATCATTGATGACGCGACCTTCTCGGCGGTGGTCATCATGGTCATCGTGACGACGCTGGTGACGCCGCCGCTGCTGAAGTTCTTCCTGGATCGGCACTACGCCGGGAAGGACGCGGCTGCGGAGGGGTGATGTCGCGCTGAGGTGACGCGCGCCGCAGCCCGGGCCTCTGGCTCGGGCTGCGGCGCTCTGGACACAGGGAGCAGGAGGCGATGGAGCGAGGAGCGTCGGCGTGCGGGAAGGTGATCCTCTTCGGTGAGCACGCGGTGGTCTACGGCCAGCCTGCGCTGGCGGCTGGGATCGCGCGCGGGGTGGTGGTGCGCAGCGCGTCGCCAGCGGCGCGCCTTGGGCTGCGCCTGCACACCCCGGGCGGGGAGGTGGTGGAGGCGTCGCGCGGCGGCGCCGGGCGCCTCAGCGAGGCGCTGACGCGCCTGGCGGAGTCGCTGGAGGCGGAGGTGGGGGCGCTGCCGCCGCTGACGCTGGAGGTGGAGAGCGCGCTGCCGCCCGGGGCGGGGTTGGGCTCCTCGGCGGCGCTGGCGGTGGCGGTGGCGCGTGCGCTGCTGGGCGGCGCAGGGTGCGGTGTGGGGGAGGCGGGGATGGCGCAGGTGCTCCGCGCGGCGACGGCTGCGGAGTCGGTCTTTCACGGGAACCCGTCCGGGGTGGATCACACGACCGCGGCCTACGGGGGGGTGCTGCGCTTTGTGCGCGGCGCGGCGCCGGAGGTGTTGACGGGGCTGCCGCCGCTGCGGCTGGTGGTGGCGCAGGTGGAGCCCGGGGCGGACACCGGGGCGATGGTGGCGGGGGTGCGGGCGCTGCGGGAGCGCTCCCCGGCGCGGGTGGACGCGCTGCTTCGGGAGGCCGGGGCGCTGACCGACGCAGGTCTTGACGCGCTGCGTCAAGGCGATCTGGAGGGCGTGGGCCTCCTGATGAACCTCGCCCAGGGGCTCCTGCACGCCCTTGGGGTCTCGACGGAGGCGCTGGATCGGGGGTGTCACCGCGCCCGCGCCGCGGGCGCGCTGGGGGCCAAGCTCACCGGCGCAGGCGGCGGTGGCTGCCTCGTCGCGCTGGTCCGGGAGCGCGAGGAGGCCGCCGTGATCGAGGCGCTCCGCGACGCGGGCGCCCTCCTGGTCCTCTCGGATCACTCCACGGGGAGGTCGGTGCGCGACGCCCACTCCCACCAGGAGCCGTCGTAGTTGGCCGGGTGCGCGTACCCCAGCGCTCGCAGCACCGCGTAGACGAACCCCGAGCGGATGCCGCCGGTGCAGTAGACGACCACGAGGCTCTCCTCGCGGACCCCCAGGGCCTCGAAGCGTTGGCGCAGCTCGGCAGGGGGGCGCAGGGTCCCCTCCAGGGTGAAGACGTCCCGCCACCGCATGTGCACCGCCTGGGGGATGTGCCCTCCCCGGGCCTCTCCGTAGGGCGTCGCGCCGTCAAACTCCTCCCGCTCGCGGATGTCGAGGACGACCAGGCGTCCGTCGCTCAGGGCGGTCTGGAGCTGATCGGCGGTGGCGCGGACCTCAGGTCGCGGGCTCGGGGTGAAGTCCCCCGGGGCCGGGGTGCTGGGCGCGCGGGTGACGGCGCCCCCCTGGGCGGTCCAGCGCTGGAAGCCGCCCTCCAGGATGTGGACGTCGCGGTGCCCCAGGTACTCCAGCATCCAGAAGACGCGGCCCTCTTCGCCCCAGTCCTCCTCCCAGTGTCCATAGACCAGCACCGGCTGATCCTGGCGGACCCCTGCAGCCCGGAGGCGCGTCCCCAGCTTCGCCAGGTCCACGCTCAGGAGCCCCGTCTTCTCGCCGTCCACGAAGGCGTGCCAGGGGGTGTGGGCGGCGCCGGGGATGTGCCCTGCCTCGTAGTCGTCGGCCTCCCGGGCGTCGAGGATCGCGGCGCCGCTGCGTCGCAGCGCCTCGAAGCGCTGCGGGCTCAGGAAGACCTCCGCGGCGCGTGTGGAGTCGGGGGGCTCCGCTGCGGGCTCCAGCGTCCCGCCCGTCTCCCGCGGCGTCTCGCACGCCATCGCCATCGCCACGGCGCAGATTGTCCACGTCAGCGCACGCGATGTTTCAATTTGCCCGGCTTGTTGACTCATTGGAAACACCTATGCTCTCTCCTCGGGTTGGACACGCGCCCGGAGGCACCATGAAGCCCACCCCGCTCCCTGAACAGCTCACCCGCCGCGAGGCGCTCCGGCGCCTCGGCGCCTTCGCAGCGCTGGCGCCGCTGGCACCGCTGGCCGCATCGTGCCAGCCCTCTCCCCCCCAAGGCAAGGCCATGAACCCCAACGAGCCCCCCGCCGCTCCCGCCCCCGCCCCTGTCGCGCCGCTGCCTGCGGTCTTCCTGCCCCACGGGGGCGGGCCGTGGCCCTTTATGGACGATCGGGTCTTCGGGACGCCGGGGATGTGGGACGCCATGCGCGCCTATATGGAGCGCCTCTCCTTCGTGCCGCCGCGTCCGCCGAAGGCGGTGCTCCTGATCTCGGCCCACTGGGAGGCGCCGGTGCCGACGGTGATGACCGCGGCGAAGCCGCCGATGCTCTACGACTACTCCGGCTTCCCCCCCGAGACGTACACCCTCCAGTGGCCTGCGCCAGGGCACGTCGAGCTGGCGGGGCGGGTGCGGGAGCTGCTGGAGGCCGCCGGGATCTCCGCGGCGGCAGATCCGGCGCGCGGCTTCGATCACGGCACCTTCGTGCCGCTCCTTTTGGCGTGGCCCCAGGCCGATATGCCGACCTTCCAGCTCTCGCTCCAGGCGGGGCTGGACCCGCTGACCCACCTCCGGATCGGTCAGGCGCTGGCGCCGCTGCGCCAGGAGGGGGTCTTCATCGTCGGGAGCGGGATGAGCTACCACAACATGCACGCGTTCGGGCTCCACATGCGGGGTCAGCGGACCTCCATGCGCGACGACTCGCTGGCCTTTGAGGAGTGGCTGGCCGAGACGCTCTCGCTGGAGCCCGACCGGCGGCACACGCGGCTGGTGGAGTGGGAGCGCGCGCCGTCGGCGCGCGCCTGCCACCCCCGGGAGGAGCACCTGCTGCCGCTGATGGTGGTGGCGGGCTCGGCGTTGGAGGCGCCGGCGTCGCTGCCCTACCGCGACGTGGTGCTGGGCGCCCACGTCGCGGCGGCGCACTTTGGCTGAATCGTGATTCAGCGCTTGCGGCGCTGGCGCTCGGCCTCCAGGACGGCGCCCTGGTCGAGGTGGTCGCTGGCCTGGGACCAGGCGAGGAACTCCTCGTAGGTGCCCTGGTAGTCGCGGATGCCGTCCTCGGTGATCTCCAGGATGCGGGTGGCGAGGCGGGAGACGAACCAGCGGTCGTGGGAGACGAAGATCATGGCGTTGGGGTAGCGCTCCAGGCCGTCCGCCAGGGCCTCGATGCCCTCCAGGTCGAGGTGGTTGGTGGGCTCGTCCAGGACGAGGACGGTGGGCTGCTGGACGCCCAGGCGGGCGAAGGCCAGGCGTGCCAGCTCGCCGCCGGAGAGGGCGACGATGCGTTTTTCGACCTCGTCCTTGCCGAAGAGGACCTCGGCCAGCTTGCCGCGGACGAAGCCGACCGGGGCGGTGGGGCAGAAGGCCCAGAGCCAGTTCATGAGGTTGGCGTCGCCGTGGACCTTCATCTCGGCGTGGTCCTGGGAGAAGTAGCCGGGGTTGGTCGCGTAGCCCCACTCCACCTTCCCGCTGTCCATCGCCACCTCGCCCATCAGGATCTTCAGGAGGGTGGACTTGCCGATGCCGTTGGGGCCGAGGATCGCCAGGCGGTCGCCGCGGTGCACGGTGATGGAGACGTCCTTGAGGACCTGGCGCTCGCCGTAGGACTTGCAGACCCCCTCCGCCTCCAGGACGACCTTGCCGGTGTCGCGCTCGGCGGTGAGGTTGAAGGCGGGGTAGCGGCGGGAGCTCTGGGGCAGCTCGACGATGTCGATCTTCTCCATCTGCTTGACGCGGCTCTGGGCCTGGCGGGCCTTGGTGGCCTTGGCCTTGAAGCGCTTGATGAAGGCCTCGTGGTCCGCGATCTGGTCCTGCTGCTTCTGGATCTCGTGCTCCTTGCGGTC
>CAUJGC010000016.1 GCA_963169075.1 Myxococcota bacterium | reverse complement strand
GGGGGGGGGGGGGGGGGGGGGGGGGGGGGGGGGGGGTTTTGGGGGGGGGGGGGGCCCCCCTCCCGCCCGGGCTGGGGGGGGGGGGGGGGGGGGGGGGGGCCCGGCCTGCTCGGGCTGGGGCAGGAGCTGCACGCCGAGGCGGCAGGGGGAAGGGCAGGCGTCGATGCGGTAGGCCAGGAGGATGGCGACGACCAGGCCCCCGGCCGCGCTCTCGGAGGCCGAGAGCTGGACGCGGGTGGGCACCGGCGCGCCGTCGCCCTGGCGCAGGACGTAGCCGCCCACGGTGCTGGGGCCCAGCTCATTGGCGAGGAGCTGGGCCTCCAGCGGGGAGAGGTCGTGGGAGCGATCCACGTCGAAGCGGGTGAAGAGGGCGTCGGCGCGCGGCCCCGGCGGCAGCTCCCGCAGGAGGAGCACATCGACAGCGATGCGCCCCTCCCCGGCGTCGTACACGGTGGCGATGGCGCGCCGCTGCTCGGAGCGGTCGTGGGCCTCCGCCGGCGTGGCTGCGCCGAGGACGAGCGCCAGGAGGAGCGGGGTCCAGGGGAGCTTCCCCTGGCCGCCGGAGGCCGCCAGCCCAGCCCAACTCATAATCAAATCAAAATATGCATAAATTATACGCATATTCAACGTGTCAGTGGCTGTGCCCGTGCTTCCCGAACTGCTCGAAGATCGTCCGCACGTCGTGGATGTCACCCTTGAGGCGCGGGAACCCGATGGAGGGCACCGAGGTCCGCTTGAGCTGGATGCGACGCGCCAAAGCCGGGTCCAGCGGCTTCAGCGCCTCCTCCACCTCCACCACGCCCTTGCCCTGCTGGGCCTTGGGGGTGGCGCCGTAGGCGTCCGCCTTGCACTCCAGGGGCAGCACGCCGGGCGGATCAAAGCCGCCGCCGTCCTGATCCACCCAGATCGGGTTGGTGATCGCGAAGGCCGTCACCTGGTGGGTGAGGCTCGGGGCGTAGTCGTCCAGCTCGCTGGCGAAGCCGAACGCCCCGGCCAGCGCGCCCACCGCGTCGGTCAGGAGGATCGGCGGCAGCTCCAGCGGCGGGATGACGGGGAACATGCTGCGATCCCCCGACGCCTCCAGGACGAACCACGTGTCGCGCTCCACCTCCAGCGTCACCTCGTCCTCAAACACCCCCTCCTTCAGCTCCACGTCCCAGGCCATCACCTCCTCGCCGTTGGCGAAGAGGCGGGCCTTGTTGACCCCGACCCACTCGGCGGCCTGGATCTTGATGCGGACCTTCACGCTGCCGTCGCTGTCCGCGATCTTCGCGCCCACGGGGGCGTCGTTGACGAAGAGCTCGATGAAGGGGCCGTTGGTGATGATGAGGCGGTTGTTCTTGAACGCCTCGATCACCGTCACGTCATCCACGAAGGCCGGGTCGTCCTGCCCCGCCCAGAAGTAGGTGCGCGGGTAGCCGGGCTCCTCGCCTTCGGTCTCGTGGCTGTCCGAGTTGCCGGTGGCGGCGATGGTCCGCCCCTTGTTCAGGAGGTTGAACCAGTCGTCCACCATCCCCGGGAACGCGACCTCCCCGCCGTCGCAGAGGATCTGACCCGCCTCGACCCCAAGCTCGGGGATGTTGCGCGGCGCCCGGTAGTGGTGGATCTGCTCGAAGCGCTTGCCGTTGAAGACCTCCATCGCGTCGAAGTCGTCGCTGAAGGTGCTCTCCCCCGTCTCCGGGTCCAGGAAGGCCGGCCCGTTCACCGCGAGCGCGCCCGCCGGGTCGATCCCGGGCGGCGGCGGGATCAGCTCGCCGGTCAGCCCGTCGATGCCGTATTGGGAGAAGTAGCCCAGGATCGAGTCACGCGCGTGGTTCACCTGGATGATCGTGCTCTCCGGGCCGTACTTGCCCTGCTCGCGCAGGCGGTCGAAGACCTCCTGCGGCGGCTTGAGCGACCACTCGAAGGAGCCCCGCGTGATCGCCTCCGGCTCCCGCTTCACCGGGAAGCCGTTGAAGTGACCTGACTCCAGCGTGGTCATCTCCAGCCCCACCATCGAGCTCATCCACTCGGTGAGCCCCGCCCGCTCGATGAAGGGGCGGTAGTCCGTCACGAAGTTGTGATCGGTGGACACCGGGTACTCCAGCCCCTCCCCGGCGATGGAGATGACGCGCTCGGTCAGGTCCAGATCCGAGTCCAGCGAGGGCGCCGCGTGCAGGTGGAAGTCGCCGCTGATGTAGCCGCGCGTGTCCACCACGCGGTTGAGCACCGTGCTGACCAGCTCGGTGGTGCCGCTCTTGACCCGCACCGTCGCCGCCTGCACGTCGTACTCGATGCCGCGGCTGACGTAGACCGTATAGACCGCCTCGTCCCCGGAGACGCGCACCGGGAGCGTGATCACCCCGTCCTCGGTGTAGCCGCTGTTCTCGATGAACTGGAGGGTGTTGGGGTCGTCGGGATCGTCGGGCACCAGGTCGGTCAGCCGGAAGCGCTGCCCCGCCTGGAGATCGAAGAGATACTCCCGCGGCGGCAGGCCCTTCACCTGCGGCGTCCGCGTCCCCACGAGGGTCACCTTGGCCGGCAGGTCCCGCCCTGCCTTGTCCCGCACCCGCACCGTCACAAACGCCGGACGCGGCATCGCCAGCTCCACGAAGCCGCCCTTGCCTGCCTCGATCTGGAAGGGGATGGGCCGCGAGAGCACCGGATCGCGGGAGACCCGCGCCGTGTAGCTCCCCGCCGGGAGCTGCCCCTTGAAGCGCCCCGCGCGGTTCGTGAAGAGCTGGTTCACCGGCTTGTTGTTCGCGTCGTACACGATCACCGACGCGTCCGCCAGCGGCTCCAGCGTCTGCTCGTCGCGCACAATGCCCTCCAGCGTCTCGGTGGCGACGCCGCGAAGCTCCTGCGCCACGTTGAAGACGCTGGCGACGTCCCCATCCCCCACGATGAAGTACGTCGTGTAGGAGAAGCGCTCACCCGGCGCCATCATCTTCGGGGTCTGCGCGTAGAACGCCCCCGTGAAGCCCGACGCGATGAAGGGCAGCAGCATCGTGCTGTCCTGCACCTCCTCGCCGGGGTAGGCCTTGGTGTAGGCGTTGGAGCACTCAAATTGGCTGGGGTCGGCGGCGTCGCAGTCCTGCGGCCCGCCCAGGAGGCAGTCACACGCCTCGCGGTTGGCGACGAAGCCCGGCGTGTCCCCCGCCGACATGAAGCCGTAGGAGACGCCGTTGGTCGAGGAGGTCGCCATCACGTCGGTCAGGAGCCCCGGCAGCGCCGGGAACTGGAGCTGCTGGCCCTTCTTGTAGGCGTCCTCCAGCGCGAAGCGGATGTCGTAGCCCGCCCCCGGCGCGAAGGGGTTGTTCCCCGCCCCGAAGAGGAGCACCGTCCCCAGCGGCACGTCCAGATCCACCGTCGTCCCCAGGAAGAGCTGGAGCAGCGTGTTCGCGCTGGGCGAAGGGATGGGGAGATCCTTCTCGGTGATGTTGATCAGGGTGTTGGTGATCTTGACGTAATTCTTGCCCGGCTCCAGCTCGTAGAGCGTCTCGAAGCGGAGCTGCGGATCGCCCTTGAGCGTCTCCGGCTTGAGGATGTTGGCGCCCTGGGTGTTGTGCGAGTTCAGGATGATCTGGTTGAGCGCCTTGGCCAGCGTCAGGAAGTCGCCGCCCGTGCCCGAGACGCGCACGCTGGCCGCGCTGCCGTCGAGGCCGTCGCTCACCACCTCGACGTTGTCGGGGACCATCGCCTCCAGGAAGAAGATCGGGAAGAGCTCCCCGAACTGATCCCGGCCCAGGTTGTCGTTCAGCGCGCCGGTGCGCACCGGGCGCACCAGATCCGCGTCGATCAGGCTGCCGCCGTAGACGCCGAAGCCGCGGCTGAAGCCCTTGTCCTGGATGATGACCCGGATCTTGTCGTTCTGCAGGAGGAAGTCACCGACCTCCCCCAGCGCGCCAGGGCCGCCGATGAGCTGGGTGCGGCTCTCCACGCGGGAGGCCACCGCCCGCGGCGCCTCGGCGTCCTGGCAGGCCGGGAGGCGGAGCGAGGCGCCCAGGAGCAGCGCCAGGACCAGGAGGAGGCCAGCGGGCAGGGCCGCGCGCGCGGCGCGCCCAGCGCCGGAGGGGGTCGGTGCGGGTCGCATGGTCACTCTCCCTCGCTTCAGAAGCTGAGCTGGGCCAGGAGGTCAAGGCGGTCGTTGTCCAGCTCGCGCCCGCTCCCCTCCAGCGTGAAGGTGTAGTTGGCCTGGAGGCGCAGGGGCACCCGCGGGGCGTCCCAGCTCAGCGACGGCGTGACGTAGGTCAGCTCATCCGACTGGAGCTGCGAGTTGATCACGCTGTCCGAGGACGTGTACTCCGCGATGGGATCATAGAAGGCGTAGCGCACCGCCGGGATGAAGCCCATCGGCAGCCGGTAGCCCAGCCACGCGTGGTAGCCCCACGCGTTGCGGTCGTTCTCCACCGCTACATCCGGGAAGGTCGTGTTGATCTGGGTGTACTGCACGCCGCCCACCACGTCGTAGGCGTCGAACTCCAGATCCACGTTCAGCCCGATGTCCTCCTCGTCGATCAGGTCCGGGGTGATGTTGGTCGTGCGGAGGTTGTAGAAGGCGCCCACACCCAGCGTCACCCAGTCCCGGTAGTAGAACTCCAGGCGCCCGTACACCGCCGGCGAGTCGTTGTCGTTGAGGTGGGAGCCCGCGATGTTGCTGCCGAGGTTGGTGTTGTTGCCGTTGGCGACGGTCACGAACCAGGCCCCGCCCAGCGTGTCGGTGCTGTCCATCAGCCGGTCCGAGTGCAGCATCAGCCCCACCTGGCGCGTCTGCCGCATCCCTGCCACGTTGATGCCCTCCACCCCCTGCACGCCCCGGTTGTGCACCGAGCGCGTCACGAAGAACATCTTGTTCAGCAGCCGCAGCTCCTCGCCGTCAAACGCCGGCTTGAAGCGCCCCAGCTGGAGCTGGATCCAGCGGCTTGGGCGCCACGCCACCCACCCGTCCTGGAGCTGCGTCTGGAGCCGGAAGCGCGACGTGTTCAGAGAGTCCGGCGAGGCGAAGGCGCCGTCGAACTGGAGCCTGAAGGCGTAGTCCTCGAAGGTGCCGTCCACGGCGAGGCGCGCGTCCGAGAGCACGAAGCCGTCGTTGAGCCCCACGAAGTCCGTCCGCTCCGGGTCGTCCTGGACGCTCTGGTAGAGCGTCCGGATGAACCCCGAGAAGGTGATGTCAAAGGGGTGCTTCTCATCGGCGCCGGCCTCCTCCGTGAGCCGCGCCTCCAGCGCCTTGAGGCGCTCCTCGTAGGAGGCCAGCACCTTGCGCTGCTCCTCGTCGGCGGCCTGCTGCGCCTTGACCTCCTGCGAGAGCTTCGTGAGGCCGTCGGCGTTGGCGCGGATCTCCACGGCGCGCTGCTCCGCGACCTCCTTGAGCTTCACCTCGAACTCCGCCTTGACGCGATCGTCCCGCTCCTTCTCCGCGTCCTCGCCGCTCGCGGCGGTGGTCTGGGGGGCGGTCTTGATCGTGACGGGGGTCTTGTCCTGGGCAGCGGCGACCGCGCTGAGGCCAGAGAGCGCAACGGTGAGCAGGGCAGCTACCGCGAGCCGTGAGGTCATGGGGACACCTCTCTTTCGTCGAGTCGGGGGTCGGTGTAGAACCGAGAGGGCCGTCCTCGGGCCGCTCTCCGCAGGCAGCCGAGGACAAACCACATCGCCGCCTTGATTTCAAGAGGAGCCCCATGTCCGCCGCGCCCACCCGCGTCCTCTTCGTCTGCCTGGGCAACATCTGCCGCTCCCCGCTGGCCGAGGGCCTCTTCCGGCACCACGTCGAGGCCCGCGGCCTCGCCCACGCCTTCGAGATCGACTCCGCGGGCACCGGCGCCTGGCACGTCGGCCAGCCGCCCGATCCGGGCAGCGTCACCGTGGCGCGTAAAAACAAGCTGGACATCTCCATGCAGCGAGCGCGCCAGGTGCGCCGCGACGATCTGGACCGCTTCGACGTCATCCTCGCCATGGACGCCCAGAACCAGCGCGATCTCCTCCGCCTGACCGACGAACCGGGCGCCCTCCAGGGGCGCCTCTGGCTGATGCGCAGCTTCGAGGCCAGCGCCCACCCCCAGCCCGCCGCGCCAGGGGTGCCCGATCCCTACGGCGGCGGCCCGCGAGGCTTTGAGGAGGTCTATGGGATCGTCGATCGCGCCGCCGCGCACCTCCTGGACTACCTCCTGAGCGCCCGCCGCTGAGCCCTGCGGGGCTGCGCCGGGATTTTTGTGTGTGCCGTCGGGGATGTTCTGCTACCTTGTCGGCGTGAGCTGGCGTGGGCCTGCCTCGTTGATCTTTGGAGTCGTCGCTTATGATCCTGCCAAAACATCTCCGCGCGCATCTTCTCACGGGCCTCTTGAGCGCCGGGCTCCTCCTCCCGGCAGGCTGCGCCGATACGCCCCCCGGAACGGGCGGATCGGGAGACAACAACGGCGGTACGGTCAACAACGGCGGCGGGGACAACAGCGGCGGCGGGGAGAACAACCCCGACAACAACGGCGGCGCCAACAACGGGGAGAACAACCCCAACAACGGCGGCGGCAACAGCCCCAACAGCTCCACCAACAACCCCAACAACGGCGGGGACAACAACGGCGGCGGGAACAACGGGGAGAACAACCCCAACAACTCCACCAATAATCCGGGCAATAATGGTGGAAATAACGTAGATATCTGCACGCCGGAGCCCACCGAGTCCTGCGACGGCCTCGACAACAACTGCAACGGCTCCGTCGATGAGGGCTGCACCTGCTCGGTGGCGGAGCAGGCGTGCTACGCGGGGCCGCCCAGCACGATCAACGTCGGCCTCTGCCGCCAGGGCACCCAGCGCTGCACGGGCGAGTTCTACGGCGAGTGCACCGGCCAGGTGCTCCCCGAGGTCGAGCGCTGCGACGGCATCGACAACGACTGCGACGGCGAGGTGGACGAGGGCTTCGGCGTCGGTCAGCGGTGCGGCGGCGGCGAGGGCGAGTGCACCTCCCAGGGCACGCTGCGCTGCAACGCCGCCGGGGACGACGTGGAGTGCAACGCGGTCGAGGTCGAGCCCGGCCCGGAGCGCTGCGACGGCCTCGACAACGACTGCGACGGCCAGATCGACGAGGACTTCGCGGAGCTGGGCGAGGCCTGCACGGTCGGCCTGGGCCTCTGCGAGAACACCGGCCAGATCATCTGCGACGCCAGCGGCGAGGCCACCCGGTGCAGCGCCGCCCCCCGGGCGCCCCAGGAGGAGCGCTGCGACGGGCTCGACAACAACTGCAACGGCTCCGTCGATGAGGCCTTCCCGGGGCTCAACGGCGCCTGCACCAGCGGCCAGGGCGTCTGCGCCCGCCAGGGGACGCTCCGCTGCGCTGAGGACGGGCGGAGCGCCGCCTGCGACGCCACCCCCGGCCAGCCCGCCGCCGAGGTCTGCGACGGCCAGGACAACAACTGCGACGGCCTCGTCGATGAGCTGTCCGAGTGCAGCAACCAGCCGCCCGCCATCCAGTGCCAGGGCTCGGTCACCGCGGCCACGCTGGACACCGTCACCCTCACCGCCAACGTCTCCGATCCGGACGGCGACGCGGTGACGGTGGCCTGGCAGATCGTCTCCGCCCCCGGCGGCAGCACCAGCAGCCTCAGCCGAGCCACCGGCACCTCCACCAACCTCTTCCTCGACCTCGCCGGGACCTGGGTCGTGCGCTACACCGCCACCGACAGCAACGGCGCCACGGCCTCCTGCGAGGTGACCGTCGTCTCCCAGCCCAGCGAGCAGTTCCGCGTCGAGATGATCTGGAACGTCGGCGTCAGCGGCGACACCTCCGACGTCGATCTCCACCTGCGCCACATGGGGCAGAGCGACAACTGGTTCACGTCCTCGGACTGCTACTACGCCAACTGCAACTCCTCGCGCGGCCAGGTCCTCTCCTGGGGCGGCAGCAGCACCGCGGACAACCCTCGCCTTGACCTCGACGACGTCGAGGGCAACGGCCCCGAGAACATCAACATCGACGACCCCGAGAACGCCACCTACCAGGTCGGCGTCCACTACTACGACAACGACGCCGAGGGCGACGCCACGGTCATCATCCGGATCTACTGCAACGGCTCCCTGGCCCGCGAGTTCGAGCCGGTGATCCTCAGCGCCTCCGGCGCCAACAGCTCCGGCAACGACTTCTGGCGCGTCGCCAACGTCATCTGGAACGGCCCCATCTGTCAGGTTCAGGAGCTGGGCAGCCCCGGCAACCGCGACATCACCACGCGGGGCTCCCTCTGAGCGGGGCGGCGAGGTCATCCAGGCGAGGTGCAGATGCCTGAGCAGGGCGCGAGCGTAGCGGCGGGGACCCGGGTGCTGGCCCGCCGCTATCACCTGATCGAGCAGCTCGCCCAGGGCGGCATGGGGGCGATCTGGTCCGCGCAGGACAGCGCGACCCAGGACACCGTCGCGGTCAAGCTCCTCCGCAACGACCTCAGCGACGAGGCCACCGCCCGCTTCCGCTTCGGGCGCGAGGTGCGGGCGCTGGCCCGCCTCCACCACCCGGGCATCGTCAAGATCCGCGACTACGGCGAAGATCACCTGGGACGCCCGTTCTATGTGATGGATCTGCTGGATGGACGCCCCCTCAGCGGCTACAAGCGCGGCACCTTCCCCGTCCCCCTCCTCCTCAACCTCTTCGAAGAGGTCCTCCACGCCCTGGCCTACGTCCACGCGCGGGGCGTCATCCACCGCGACCTCAAGCCGGAGAACATCCTCCTCACCCGGGACGCCCTCCGGCGCTTCCACGCGACCCTCGTAGACTTCGGCATCGCCTCCGTCACCCACGAGGGCTCCTCCCTCGGCACCCCCATGGCCAGCATGGTGGGCAGCTTCGTCGTCGGCACCCCCGAGTACATGTCCCCCGAGCAGGTCCAGGGGAACCTCCATGAGATCGGCCCCGCCTCCGACCTCTACGCTGTCGGCGTCATGCTCTTCGAGTACATCACCGGGCGCGTCCCCTTCGCGGGCCGCACCCCGCTGGAGACGGCCACCCTCCACCTCACCGACCCCACCCCCGAGATCATCCCCACCCAGCCCCAGGTCACCCCCCGCGGCGTGGCGCAGCTCATCCAGCGCCTCCTCGCCAAGGACCCCTGGGATCGCCCCGCCTTCGCCGCCGAGGTCCGCGCCGAGGTCACCGAGCTGCGCCGCGAGGCCGAGGCCCTCCGCGCCGCCCTCGCCGGACCCCAGAGCGGCGGCAACCCCTCCATGCAGATGGAGGCCCTCTCCCCCCAGACCGGCCCCGACGCCGGGCGCGCCACGGTCCTCTCCGCCGCGGCCTCCCTCTCCGCCCAGGCCCACGATCTCCCCGCGGGCGGCTTCGGGGAGTGGCTCGATCTCGATCAGGAGTCCCAGGCGCCGGTCCTCGGCTACGCCGACACCCGGCTCCAGCTCTGGCGCGTGCTGGAGGAGGTCGCGGCCCAGGGGGAGGCCCGCGTGATCATCCTCGACGGCGCCGGGGACGACCTCATCAAGATCCCGCGCTGGCTCCGGAGCCACGCCGAGGAGACCGCCTGCGCCGTCTCGCTGGTCGGCCGCTTCGACGACTTCGGGCGCGGGCTCGTCGGCGCCGCCGAGTCCATCCTCCGCTGCGGCGGCCTGGATCGGCGCGGCGTCAAGCGCCAGGCGGAGCGCTTCCTCGCGCGCGCTGGCGTCAAAGAACCCTATGAAGTCGGGATGTTGGCGGAGTTTCTCCGCCCCGAGGGCGCCATGGGCAGCCACATGGCCATGCTCACCCCCCTCTCCCGACGCGCCGTCTTCGATCGCCTCCTCCGACGCGCCGCCGACGCCCGACCCGTCCTCCTCAGCCTGGAGGGCCTCGACGCCGCCACGCTGGAGGACGAGATCGCGCCCCTCGTCCGCCACCTCCTCCAGGGCGCCCTGGCCGCCCCCTGGCCCCTCCTCGTCGTCCTCTCCGGGACGCCTCGCCTCCACCTCGCCTCGCGCCCCGAGCTGCGCGCCCTCCTCGCTCTCCCCGGCGTCACCCGCATCGAAGCCCTCGACGCCGAGCGCGGCGCCTCCTCCGGCGCCTTCGAGGCCCTCACCGACGCCGAGGACGAGGCCGCCGAAGACCTCACCCCGAGCCTCCCCGGTGACCCCACCGACACCGCCCCCCCCGAGGAGCCCTCCGCCTGGCTCGGCGTCGCCCCGCTCCCCACCGTCGTGCTGGAGTCCCCGCTCCCCGCGCCGCCGATGTCTCTGCGTCCCTCCGCCGGGATCTCCGAGTTTGAGCTCTTCGACGAGGCCCTCCTCCCCGAGCCCTCTCCCGACATCTCCCCACCTCCACCTACCCCCGCGCCGCGCCCCGAGCCCCCCAGGCGACCCCCCGAGCCCCCCCTCGACCCCGCCGAGCAGACCTGGGTCCTCGGCTGCGCCGCCCTCTACGGACCCTCCTTCCCCTTCGAGGGCCTCGCGCGCGTCGTCCGAGCCCCCGAGGCCCCCCCCGCCCTCCGCCTCGACCGCATCTGGCGGCAGCTCATCACCCGCGGCGTCTGGATCGAGGTGGACGGCGGCGAGCGCGCCGCCTTCGCCAACATCCGCGAACGCCAGCGCGCCATGGAGGAGGCCAGCCGCGACCGCGACCGCCTCACCGCCCTCCACCGACGCATCGCGGACGCCAAGCGCGCCCTCCTCGGCGGGCGCGCCCAGCTCGTCGGCGTCGCCCGCGAGGTCGCGGAGCACCTCCTCGCCGCGGGAGACCCCGACGCCGCGCTCGACGGCCTCCGGCTCGCCGCCGAGCAGGCCGTCCAGGCCGGGCAGGACGACAGCGCCCGGCGCGTCCTCGACTTCGCCATCCGTGTCGCCGGGAAGCACGACTCCCCACGCGCCCGCCGCGCCCGCGGCGAGCTGCTCGTCGCCCAGGCCCGCATCGAGCTGCGCGGACGACAGATCGACCGCGCCGCCCAACGCTTCACCTCCGGACGCGGCAGCTGCCTCCAGGGCGGCGCGCCCCGCGCCGCCGCCGAGGCCCTCCTCGGCCTCGCCAAGATCGCGGATCTCCGCGGCGCCTTCGACGCCGCCGAGGCGCGCTTCCAGGAGGCCGCCCAGGAGCTGGCCGCCCTCCCCGACGCAGACGACCTCTGGAACGAGATCGCACGCGCCCGCCTCGGCCAGGCCCTCGCCGCCGCGCGCCAGCAGCGCTGGCCTGCCGCCCAGCACGCCCTGGAGGCGCTCCGCGATCTCCTCGATCAGACCCCCGAGCGCGCCGCCTCGCCTGCGGGCGCCGCCCTCCTCGCCACCTGCATCGCCATGCAGGCCCAGGTCGCCTTCGAGCGCGGCGACCTCCCCACCTTCCAGCGCGCCGCAGCCCAGGCCCTCCGCGCCACCGACTCCCTCGACGGCCTCAACGCCACCCTCGGCAAGCTCATCCGAGCCCTCGCCCTGGCCGCCGCCCGCGTCGAAGACCCGACCCTCCAGCGCGCCCTGGAGGCACGCGCCGAGGGCATCTTCAAAGCCCTGGGCCTGGCCGCGCAGACATGATATAGCCCCCACCCCGGCCGCGGGCGCCCTCCACCCCGCCGCCGCGCCCCCGGACGAGCAGAGAGGTCCACACCATGTCCGCCACCACCGAATCCAAGATCGAGCTCAAGCTCGCCCGCAAGGTCGCTGAGGCCATCCAGGACTGGCAGCTCATCGAGCCCAACGACCGCATCATGGTCTGCATGAGCGGCGGAAAGGACTCCTGGGCCATGCTCCACCTCCTCCTCCGCGCCCAGCGCATCTCGCCGGTCCCCTTCACCCTCTTTGGCTTCCACCTGGATCAAGGGCACCCTGGATTTCCGACCTATAAGATCAAGGACGCCCTCGAAGACCTCGGCGTCGAGTACGTCATCCACAAGCAGGACACCTACTCCATCGTCAAAGAGAAGCTCCAGCCCGGGCAGACCACCTGCTCCCTCTGCAGCCGCCTCCGCCGAGGCATCCTCTACAATCAAGCCGTCGAGCTGAAGGCCACCAAGATCGCCCTCGGACACCACCGCGACGACATGATCGAGACCCTCCTGCTCAACATCTTCTATACCGGGCAGCTCAAGTCCATGCCCCCCAAGCTCTTCAGCGACGACCGACGCAACACCGTCATCCGCCCCCTCGCCTATTGCCCCGAGGAGTGGATCGTCGAGTACGCCGCCGAAAAAGCCTTCCCCCTCATCCCCTGCACCCTCTGCTCCACCCAGGACAACCTCCAGCGAGACGCCATGAAGCGCCTCCTCGACGACCTCTCCATCATCAACCCCAACGTCCGGGGCAGCGCAGGCGCCGCCCTCCGCAACATCATCCCGACGCACCTCCTCGATAAGCGCCTCTACGATCCCACCGCCGAGGACGCCGCTGCGCCCGTCTCCCCTGACGAGCTGATGGACGCCCTCACCGTCTGACGAAGCCGCCCCACGCCGAGGTAGACCATGCGCCCCTCCCGCAGCACACGCTTCGCCCCCCACGCCGCCCTCCTCGCCTTCACCTGCGCCGCCCTCGCCGCGCCCGCCGCCTACGCGGGACCGGGCGGCGGCGGTGACTTCGGCCTGGGCATCATCATCGGAGAGCCCACCGGCCTCAGCGGCAAGCTCTGGCTCGACAACAGCCAGGCCGTGGACTTCCTCCTCGCCTTCAGCATCGACGACGACTACGACGACAACATCCGGCGCCTCCTCTTCGGCGCCGATTACCTCTTCCACTTCGACGCCTTCAAGCCGCGCTCCGTCGAGCTGCCCCTCTACGTCGGCATCGGCGGCAAGATCGTCTTCTTCGACCGCGACAACGGCCGCTTCCGCGACGACGATGACGACTTCGGCCTCGCCCTCCGCATCCCCCTCGGCATCAGCCTCCTCCTCAAGTCGGCCCCGCTGGAGTTCTTCGTCGAGATCGTCCCGGGCCTCTTCATCCTCCCGGGCACCAACGCGGACCTCGACGCTGGCCTCGGCGCCCGCTACTACTTCTGAGCGACCTCGCCATGCACACCCCTCCCTCCGGCCTCGCCTGCCCCCAGGCGGGCCGCTGCGGCGGCTGCCCCTGGATCACGCGCCCCTGGGATGAGCAGCAGGACGCCCGACGCGGCGCGCTCCGGCGCGCCGCCGCCGACGCCGGGGTCACCCTCCCCTCCGAGATCCCCCTCCACGCGCTCGCCCCGGGCGGCGTCCGCGACCGCGCCGACCTCTCCTTCCGGCGCGCCCCAGATGGCACGCCCACCCTCGGCCTCTGGGACGTCGAGCGCGGCGGCCTCGTCCCCGTCGGCGCCTGCCCCATGGCCTCCGCCGCGCTCCAGCCCCTCCTCCTCGCGCTGGCCGACGATCCCCTCCCCCTGGATCGCGCCTCCCTCCGCGCCCGCGTCGCCCCTGACGGCGCCTGGGGCCTCTGGATCGACGCCGCCAACGAGGACATCAAGGCCCTCCTCGATCAACGCGAGTGGCTCCTCCGCTGGCGTGACCGCGCCACCCTGGAGCTGGGTCAGCGGCGCAAGCCGCTTGCGATAGACCCCGACGGGCGCCTCCGCCTCCTCAAGCACCCCGAGCTGCGACCCTGGTTCCAGACCTGGCTCCCCACCCCTCAGGGGCTCCAACCTACCCCCCTCTTCGGCCCCGTCGGCGGCTTCACCCAGCCCGGACACGCCGTCAACCGGCTCCTCGTCGAGCGCGTCGGCGCCCTCATCGACCAGACGCCTGCCCGGCGCTGGCTGGAGCTGGGCGCCGGGCAGGGCAACTTCACCCTCCCGCTCGCCGCCCGCGCCGACGACGTCCTCGCCGTCGAGATGGACCCCATCGCCTGCCTCGCCATTGAGCGCGCCGCCGAAGCTGCGGGCCTCGCGGAGCGCGTCGACGCCGTCACCGCCAACATGCACCGCCACGACGGCACCCTCCAGGCCCTCCTCACCGCGCGCGACGGACTCCTCGTCGATCCGCCCCGCTCCGGTCTCCTCGGCACCCTCGACGCCCTCGAAGCCCTCCCTGACGCGCAGCGGCCTCCTACCTTTCTCTACATCTCCTGCTACATGGAGTCCTTCGTCACCGACCTCGCACGCCTCACCCGCCTCGGCTGGCAGCTCACCCACCTCGAAGGCGTCGAGAGCTTCCCGCAGAGCCCCCACGCCGAGTGGATCGGCCTCCTCACCCGCACCCCGGCAACCCCCCCGGGGCCGTAACGTCCAAGAGTTCGGTATTGGACTATTGTGAACTGCAGTCACGTTTTAGGTG
>CAUJGC010000015.1 GCA_963169075.1 Myxococcota bacterium | reverse complement strand
TTTTTTTTTTTGGGCGCCCCCCCATTAATAAAATCCTCCTCCCCCCCCCCCCCCCCAAACAAAAAATGGGCTCCACTTTTTTTCTAAGCATCCAGGTCCACGTTGAGCAGATCCAACATGGGCTCGTAGCAGAAGATTCTCCCACGCTGTCGCCCGGTCAGCTCTCTGACCAGTCCCCAGCTCTGTAAAAGCTCCATGCCTTTGGAGACGGTGGGCTCAGAGAGCCCTGCGCGTTGTGCGCCGACCTGCACGGAGCAGATGGGGGTCACCTGGAGGACCTCATGAAGCTGCAGGATGCTCCCAGCGGAGCGTCTCCCCTCGCGCTGAATGAGGCTCCGATCCTGCTCAAAGCGGGCCCGCAGCGCCCGAGCCGTCTCGGCTGCGCGTTGGGCTGTCTCCAGCACTCCCTGGAGGAAGAACCTGACCCAGCCCTCCCAATCCCCGTGCGTTCTGACGCGCTGTAGGAGATCGTAGTAGGTGTCGCGGTGGGTTTTGAAGTAGAGCGAGAGATAGAGCACCGGCTCCTCCATAATCCTGGCCTCGTAGAGCATGAGGGTGATGAGGAGACGCCCGAGTCGACCGTTGCCATCCAGAAAGGGGTGGATGCTCTCAAATTGAGCATGAACCATCGCAATTTTAATCAAAGAGATGGGTTCTTCCTGATGTATGAACCGCTCCAGCTGATCGAGGCACGCCTCCATCTGAGGCGGAGGCGGCGGAACATAGCGGGCGTTGCCCGGACGCGTGCCCCCGATCCAGTTCTGGGAGCGTCGAAACTCGCCAGGGAGCTTGTCGCCGCCTCGTCCCGTCTTCAGGAGTTCGGCGTGGATCTCACGCAGGAGGCGCAGCGAGAGCGGGAAGCCACCGCGTAGACGCTCCAGTCCGTATTTCAGGGCATGGACGTAGTTGCTGACCTCCTGGACGTCATTCAGGGGGACTCCAGGTGCTTCGTCGATCTCGTGTGCGAGGAGATCGGAGAGGGACGACTGAGTGCCTTCGATCTGGGAGGAGAGGACGGCCTCTTTGCGGACATACATGTAGACCAGGAGCGACGTGTCGGGGAGGATGGTCGAGAGGCCATCCAGACGCCCCAGCTCCCGCTCGGCCCGTGCGAGCAGCCCGAGATCCACAGCCGTGAGCTGGAGCGGAGGTTCGGGTGGCAGGGGGGCCGGTACAAAAGAGCGGACGTGCTCCGCGACGCTTGTGTTCGTCACCCACTGACCGCTTACGCGAAGAGACGTCATCCTGGCGCTCCTGTTCCGGCTCCCCCTGACGCCTGACCTGCTACGCGCGTTGGGCGTGTGGGGTGACAGGGCGTGGCGGATGCGCTACAATAGAGGGGTACGTTGACCTTCGCCACGGGAGGACCCCATGGAGCAGCAACAGTTTGAGCGTGACGTTCGCAAGGATCAAGAGGTGATCCCGGCGGCGCCGCAGCAGGAGCAGGCGCCGGCGGCGCAGGAAGGGCCGGGTGAGATCGAGCAGGTGCTCCAGGCGAGCGTGGCGCCGGGTGCGGAGCCGGGTTTTGTGGCGGGGCTGCTCTCCTCGCTCTCGCCGGAGCACCAGGGGCGGGGGTTGATGTGGGTGAGCCAGCACCTGGGGGGGTTCTTCGCGACGACCGTGGCGGAGCACCTGGGTCAAGCGGAGGGGGGTGGGCTCCGGCAGCAGCTCTTCGGGTGGGGTCAGAGCATCCTGGACGCGGTGCGGGGGGGGCCGGAGGTGCAGCGCGGTCCGGAGCCTGCGGTGCAGGCGGCGGCGCAGGAGCAGGCCGGGGCGACGCAGGAGGCGGGCAAGGAGGGGAAGGAGACGCTGGTCACCCACACCGATCCGCTCCTGGGCGAGTTTCAGGTGCTCTTTGACGTGGATGAGGGGCTCTCGACGGTGGCGGATGCGAAGACGGTCACGATCTTCAGCCCGTCGGGGATCACGCTGAAGACGCCGCCGTCGATCCCGCCGGTGACGATCCACCGGGCGACGCTGAGCCTGGAGACGGGGAAGGTCGAGATCCAGTCCACGCCGGACATCGGGGAGTTCGAGGAGGAGATCATCGGGGGGATCCTGCGCCAGACGGTGCTGAAGAACCTCCAGGGCGCGCCGGGGAAGAGCCCGGTGGAGTCGCAGTTCGCGAACGTCCCGAAGACGAAGGACGGCGGGCTGAAGATCTACGAGTCGTTCTGGGCGGACGTGATCCTGGACCCGGCGACGCAGGTGACGGCGAAGCTGGCGGCGGACGGCCTCTGGGTGAACTTCTCCAAGCCGATCTTCGTGGACATCTTCGGGCCGGTGAACCTCCACATCGCGGCGTTGCAGTACAACTTCAAGACGGCGTCCATCGAGATCATCCCGGAGGCGAACGCGGGCGCGGTGCGGGTGGCGTTGGAGCAGGTGGTGGCGAACCTCGGGGAGTTCTTCGCGGAGAAGTTCCTGCGCGGGAAGCTGCCGGCGGACATGTTGCAGCAGGGGTATGATCCGGCGCGTGATCCGAAGCTCCAGGAGAACATGAACGCGCTGATCGCGAACTTCTCGGGGGTGCAGCGGGAGGGCGACGCGGCGGCGGGCGGGCAGGAGGCGGCGAAGGCGCCGAAGCCCGCGGAGCAGGCGGCTCAGGAGGCCAAGGAGGCGACGAGCGCGCAGCGCGCGACGGGTCAGGATCAGCAGCAGGGTGCGGCGCCGGCGTCGGCGCAGGAGGGCTGGCAGTCGCTCTATCGCATCGACGGGACGCCGCTGGGGGCGATCACGGTGGCGATGGACAAGGGGGACGCGCTGGGGATCACGAAGACAGCGCAGAAGGTGGAGGTGAGCGCGGGGCGCGGGATCTTTGTGGTGGTGCCCGGCGCGGAGTGGACGCAGGGGCTGCGGATCACGCGCCTGGCCTACGACTTCCAGACGGGCGCGCTGGAGATCGACGCGAGCAAGCCCATCGGTGAGGCCGTGCGCGGCGCGCTGGAGGGGCTGATGCAGACGGTGGTGATCCCGAAGCTGCCCGGGGAGGTGTTGGCGGGCGCGGGGTTGAAGGAGGGGGAGGCGGCGTCGAAGGCGCCGGAGGGGCTCCAGATGCTCTACCGTGTGCCGGTGCCGAACCTGGGCGAGGCGCAGGTGATGGCGGCGGCGAACGACGCGGTGCGGATCCAGAAGACCGACGAGGCGGTGGAGCTGGGGGCGGAGCAGGGGATCACGATCCGGGTGGCCGGGGCGACATGGATCCCGGAGCTGCGCGTGGGTCGGCTGCGCTACGATCTGAAGACGGGGGCGATCCAGATCGATCCGCCGAAGGGGACGCAGGCCCCGGACGTGGGCCCGCTGGCGGAGGAGATCCTGACGGCGCTGGTGCTGCACGAGCTGGGCGGGAAGCTGCCCGGCGAGGTGCGGAGCGCGGCGGGGATCGGGAGCCCGGAGCAGCAGGAGGTGGCTGCGCCGCAGGGGAACATGATCTTCGAGACGCAGATCGG
Organism: Myxococcota bacterium; assembly: GCA_963169075.1. Classification (GTDB taxonomy): domain Bacteria; phylum Myxococcota_A; class Bradymonadia; order Bradymonadales; genus CAUJGC01. The sequence continues at coordinate 12,853 of CAUJGC010000015.1, read as the reverse complement.
GATCGGGACGCTGGACGTGTCGTTGACCGACGGGGACACGATCGGGTTCAAGTACGGCGCGGAGCTGGTGGAGCTGACGGTGGCGCACGGGCTGCTGGTGCGCATCCCGGAGCGCGGGATCCAGGTGCGGCTCTTCGACGTGCGCTTCGACCCGAAGACGGGGGCGTTGCAGGCGCGGACGGAGCCGCCGATGGGCGCCTACGAGACGGCGGCGATCACGGGAGCGTTCCGGGAGTTTGCGTGGCCGAAGCTGCAGGAGTTCATGGCGCAGCAGGACGACAACGTGAACGACAAGCACACGGTGCTCTACAAGGCGGATCTGGGCGGCTTCGGTCAGCTCAAGATCTGCGTGGAGGCGGGTGATGCGTTGAGCGTGCAGGAGACGGAGGAGGCGATCACGGTCTCGGCGGCGAAGGGGGTGTACTGGCTGGCGGAGGGTCAGGCGAAGGATCTGCTCCCGGCGAACCGGCTGCGCCAGGTGCGCTTTGATCTGAAGAGCGGGGAGATCACCATCGACGCGGATCAGGACGTGGGTCCGCTGGTGGAGTCGGTGGCGACGCGGCTGGTGCACCTGATGGTGCTGCCGAAGCTGGATCCGGAGCTGCGGACGAAGCTCTTCGGGGGTCAGGACCCGACGCGGACGGATCTGCTTCAGGAGCTGCCGGAGCCTGGCGGGCTGAAGCTCTACCAGGGGGACGCGGGGGGGATGGCCTTCGACCTGAGCCTGGACAACGCGAACTTCGGGGTGGAGTCCACGCCGGAGGGGCTGGTGCGCTTCACGGCGGGGGGGCGCGGGGTGCTCTTCCGGGTGCCGAGCCTGGGGATCGCGATCTACCTCTGGGATCTGGCCTTCGATCCGAACACGCAGAAGCTGCACACGCTGCGGACGGCGCCGGAGGCGGGGGCCGCCGAGCGCGGCATCATCGAGCAGGCGGCGGCTCGCTTCGCGGGTCCGCTCATGGCGCAGTACACAGGGGATCGGCTGGCGCGGGAGGCGGCGGCGAAGGAGGGCGAGCGGCTGGTGGCTGTGGCTGGCGCGGTGCAGGTGCGCGTCGCGGCGGGTGATGCGCTGAAGGTGGAGCACGGCGCGGACGCCTCGACGGTGACGGCGGAGCGCGGGCTGCGGGTGAAGTCGGACATGATCCGCGGCGCGCTGCCGCCGATCCGCCAGCTCCGCTACGAGCACCGGACGGGCAACGTGTCGATCGATCTGGTGAACCAGCGGGACACCTCGGCGCTGCCGGATCAGCAGGAGGTGGGGGTGTTTACGCAGGAGCTGTTGAGCGAGCTGGGGCGTCAGCTCATCGATCCGCACCTGACCCCGGAGCTTCGGGCGTTGGGGCTGGCGGGTCGTGAGGCCTCGCAGGCGTCCGACGTGCAGGCGCCGAAGACGGTGCCCTGGTTGGACATCGAGGCGGGGCCGCTGGGCCGGGTGCAGCTCCTCACGGCGGCGGACGAGCAGATCCAGCTCCAGGCCTCCGCGTCGGGGGTGGAGCTGCGCTCGGCGCACGGCATCCACGTGGTGCTGCCGACGCTGGGGCTCTCGACGCACATCCACCGGCTGCGCTACGACGCGCAGACGGAGGACGTGCAGGTGGAGGGGCTGGGCCGCCTGGAGAACACGGTGCTCCAGGAGCTGGGCCGCGGGATCATGGCGAAGCTGGTGCCCAGCGAGCGCTCGCAGGGCCAGCGCCAGCAGGCGCCGGTGCCGGCCTACCTGGCCTCGCTGCCGGTGAAGGACGGGGCCTGGGTGATCGAGACGGAGCAGGCCAAGCTCCACATCCCGCGGAGCGCGGCGATGACCACGACGCTGACCGGCGAGGTGCTGCGCGTGCAGATGAACCCCCGGATGTGGATCGACGGTCCGTCGGTGGGGAACTACCACTTCACGGACTTCGCCTACCACTTCGGCACGGGGGAGATCGAGCTTGGGTTGAGCGGGAGCAACATCCTCTCGGCCCTCATCGGCGGCATCGTGGAGCGCAAGGCCAAGGAGGCGCTGCGTGATCTGGTCCTCTCCAAGCTGCCGGCGGACATGCGTCGTCGGGGCTACAACCTGATGGCGGATCGGAACCGGACGCAGAACCTCCAGGCGATGATCACGAACTTCTCCTCAAACTAGCCTGAATATATGCATAATATGCATATATTTTAAGTCAGCGGGGCGCCCCAGGGCGCCCCGCGCTGTCACCGGGGCGCCCTGAGGGCGCCCCTCCATTCAGCAGGAGCATCGAACGTGAGGCTTTTCGTCGAGGATAAGGTCGCCTTCCCCCGCGAGCGCGTCTATCAGGCCCAGCGCGACGACATGGCGCAGCTGGCCTCCTACCTGCCCAACATCGAGCGGATCGAGGTGCTGGAGCGTGAGGAGCGGGAGGGTGGCGTGCGCATCCTGAACCTCTGGAAGGCGGCGGCGTCGGAGGTGCCGACGGTGCTGCGGGCGTTTGTGAAGCCGGAGATGATGCAGTGGAAGGATCACGCGACGTGGGACGACGCGACGTTCTCGTGCGCGTGGCGCCTGGAGGTGGGGATCTTCACCGAGCAGGTGGACATCCAGGGGACGACGCGCTTTGAGGATGCGGGCAACGGCACCTGCAAGGTCATCCTGGACGGCGAGCTGAAGGTGGACGAGAAGCGCCTGCCGGTGCCTCGCCTCATCGCCGGGAAGGTGGTCGGCGAGGTGGAGCGCTTCATCGTCAAGATGCTGACCCCCAACCTGACCAGCGTCAACCGGGGCCTGGAGTCCTACCTGCGGGCCAAGGGCTGAGGCATGGCCGCCTGGGTGCCGCTGGTCGTCGGGGTCGCCTTCATCGGCGGCCTGATCGCGCTGGTCGTCTGGCTGAAGCGGCGGGCGGTGAAGACCCCCGCCGCAGGCAGCGCGGAGCTTGGCGCGCTGGAGCACCGCTACAAGGGCCAGCGGGACGCGAAGGGGTGGGTGTCGTTCCGGCACGAGGGGGCGCTGGTGCGGGCCTACCAGCAGGCCGGCAAGCACCCCTCCTTCACCACCTGCCTGGATCTGCCGAACTCGGGGTACCCGGCGCGCTTCCTCTCGCCGGACGTCGGGGTGGAGCAGACCCCGGTGGACTCCCGGTATCACCCGCTGATCACGTTCACCCAGGAGGGCGGCGCGCAGCGGACAGGGAAGCGGCTGGGGATCAACCGCGAGGTCCAGATCGGGGACGCCTCCTTTGACGCGGCGGTCTACATCACCGCGGCGGCGCCGGATGAGCTGGTCCACCGCGTCTGCCAGCAGCTTGAGGTGCGTGAGGCCATCCTGGGGCTGCTCCGGGAGGGGTACACCCACGTGGAGGTCTTCGGGACGCAGGCGCCGGTCAGCGTGACCTGCCGGACGGCGCCGCCGTCGGTGCTGCGGGAGGCGTCGCATCGGACCACCCTGGAGCGTCTGCACACCATCGCGCGGGCGCTGCCTGCGATCACCATCGCCAAGCCGGGCAAGGCGCGCGTCGAGCTTCAGGCGAAGGTGACGGCGACGCTGTGGGTGCTCGCCTTCGTGAGCATCCTCCTCAACGTCGGGGCGGTGCAGGCGATCGACACCTTCGGCAGCCAGCTGCTGGTGGCGACGCTGAAGGTGTCGGCGGTGGTGCTGCCGCCGCTGCTCATCGCGCTCTTTCTGTTGATGCGCGGGCGCCCCGAGTCCTTTGTGAACCAGCTCCTCAGCGGGCTCGCGCTCCTGGCGCTGGTGCCGTGCGCGGCCAGCGCGTCGCTGCGGCTTGGGAACATGCTGGCGGACGACGGGCCGGGGCGCCAGGTGGAGGCCTTGATCGTGGATCGCTGGACGACCACCCAGAAGTCCTCGACCTACTACCACGTCAAGGTGGAGCCCGCGGACGCCGCGCTGCCCCCGAGCGAGTTCAAGGTGGGGTACTCCAGCTACCTCTGCCTCACCCCGGGGACGGAGGCGCGGCTCTGGGTTCGGGAGGGGGCGCTCCAGCTCCCGTGGGTCGAGAGCATCTCCTGCGCGCCCTGAGGGGGCGCGCTCAGGGGCCGATCTCGAGGCCGTCGTCGGTCTCGCGGGGCTTGACGACGCGCTCCCAGACGACCTCGACCCGCTGGCTGCGCTGGCGGCAGGCGGCGTCGGGGGTGTTGCAGGCGGCGCCTTCGACGCCGTGGGGAGCGACGCTGATCCGGTTGGGCACCGCCAGGTAGCGCCGCGTGAGGATGTGATCCACCGACTTGGCGAGGCGGTCGGAGAGGCTCTGGGCGCCGTCCTTGTCGCGGCGCTGCCCTGCGGCGTCGTAGACGCTGGCGTAGCCCTCCAGGCGGAGCTTGGACTCGGGCCAGGCGCGGTGGCAGAGGGCGACGCCCTCCAGGGCGGTGATGGAGGCCTCGGGGACGCGGGCGTCGTCATCGGGGAAGGCGATGGTGAGGGGGGCGGGCTTGTCGCAGACCGCCTCGCAGCGGTCGCCCGCGCAGATCTGGCCGGGCTTGCAATCGTAGTCGCCGCCGCAGCTCTCGACCAGCGGCTCCGCAGCGTAGGACTCGGCCAGCGCGGCGTCGTCCACGGCGGGGCGCGGCGGGGGCGGCGAGGCGCACGCGGCGAGGAGGAGCGCGAGGAGGGGCACGGCGAGGAGGCGGGGACGGGAAGGCATGATCAAGCTCCGACGTTCGATGCCAGGGTAGCGACAGGCGATCACCTGCACGCGAGGGTTGTAACGCGCGCGCGCGCAGAGGCCAAGGGAGCGATGAGGCGATGTCACCCAGACCCCACCTGCTGGAGCGCGCCGTCGGCGCCAACGACGTGGCGACGATCTGGCTCGCGCGGGAGCCCGGCGGCGGGTGGCGCCGCGTGGATCGCGTCCACCCCGATCTGCTGGAGACGGAGGGCACCACACCCGAGCTGCCGCGCTGGCGCGCCCGCTGCGTAGCCTCCGGCACGCGCGGGCTCCAGCCTCTCCTGGACGCCTTCGAGGAGACGCGGGCTGAAGATCACGACGCCGCGCCTCGCCTGGACACCCTCCAGCCCCAGCGCCGCCTCATCGCCGTCAGCCCCTGGATCGACGGCGAGACTCTGGAGCGCCGCTGGCGCCGCCTGCGGCGCAAGGGCGAGCGCCTCGATCCTGTGGACGCCGCGCGCCTCACCTGGGAGGTCGCGCTGGGGATGGAGGCGTTGAGCGCAGCGCACGCGGAGGCGCGCCCCTTCACCTACGGTCAGCTGGGCCTCGACGACATCCGCATCGACGCCCTGGGGCGCGCCTACCTCCAGGCGGCGCCGACCGCTCCGCTCCCCCGGATCGTGCTGGGCCAGGGGCGCATCGTCTCCTCCTTCAACACCTTCCCCCCCGAGCTGGTGCGCGGCTTCGCGGCGACCCCTGCGGCTGACGTGTACCGGCTGGGCATCGTCCTCTACACGCTCCTCACCGGGCAGATCCCCTTCCTGACGCCCTCCAGCCTGGAGACGCTGGAGGCCATCATCCGAGGCGAGCGGCGCCCCATCCCCGCGCTCGCCCCCGAGGTGGACCCCGCGCTGGCCGCGCTGGGCGAGGCCGCGCTGTCCCTCCACCCCGAGGAGCGCCCCCAGGAGATCGCCGCGCTCCGCAGCGCGCTGGAGGACTGGCTGGGCGATCGCCGCCTGGACGACGCGGATCGCCTCGACGAAGCCGACGCCCTCACCTGGGCCCGCGAGCGCCTGGCCGCGGACGATCCGGCGGCGCTCCGCGCCCTCTTCCACGCGCGACCCGACCTGGCGGCGTCCCAGCCCCTCCGCGACTACGCCGCCCACCACCTCACCGCGTCCCTCACCCACCACCTCCGCGCAGGGCTCCTCCCGCCCTGGCCCCTCCTCCTCGCCGCAGCCGAGGAGCCCGAGGCGCTGGACACCCTCCGCCTGCTGCGCGCCCGGGGACGCCTCCCCGCGGGTGGGGCGCTCGTCGCGGACTGGCTCCTGATGGAGCCCGACGTCGCGCTGCCGCTGGCGACCCGCGCGCTGGCCCCCGAACTCCCCGCCAATCGGGCCGCGGCCCAGCCCCTCGGCCCGGTCGCCATCTCCCCTTGCGCGATGCGCTGGGAGGAGCTGCGGCCGCTGCCAGGGCGCGACGACGCCCGGCGCTGCGAGCGCTGCCAGAAGGAGGTCACCCGCGCCCGCTCCCTGGGCGAGCTGATCGGCGTGGTCCAGGAGGGGTGCGCCTACTACGCCCCCAAGGAGCGCTGAACCACCGGCGCCGCGACCTCCAGCGGCGCCGCAGCGGCGCCGCGCAGGTCGCCGCCTGTCGCCAGCTCCGCCACCCCGGGGCTCCCCCAGAGGTAGCGCGCCCCGTAGAGCGGCATCCCCACCAGCCCCAGCTTCAGCACCAGCAGCAGCCAGAGCCCGCGCCCCGACTCCGTGAGCACCTCGTTCTGCATCACGTGCCACGCGTAGAAGACCGCCAGCCCCACGCCGAGCGCACCCACGCCCCACCCCGTCCCCATCAAGGCCACGATCAGCGGCTCGCGCTCTCCAAGCGCCACCGTCAACGCCACCAGCGCCACCAGCGCCGCCAACCCCGCATAGAACCCCAGCGTCGCCCCAAGCACCAGCCGACGCTGCCACCTGCTCCGCAGCTGCATAGCCCACCTCACCTCGCGCGATCCCCTCCCCGCTCCGCCCACGCCCCACGGGCCCTCTACGCGCTGCCGCGTGCGCTATTCCATCGCCTCCACAGCCTTTTTTCTGTAGACTCCCGCCTGGATGCGCCACGCCGACCCGGAGCATGACATGACCTCTCGACGCACGCCGCGACCTCTTGTGACCCTCCTCCCGCTCATGGCTTCGCTCCTCCTGGCCTGCGGCGATGAAGACCCGGCGGGGCCTTCGGGCTCGAACAGCAGCCCGAACAACGCGGCGAGCAACAACGCGACGGGCAACAACACGCCTGCGAACAACGCGGCGCCGAACAACGCGACGCCGAATAACAGCAGCAACAATTCAGCGCCGAATAACAGCAGCAACAACGCGGCGCCAAACAACTCAGCGCCAAACAACTCATCAACGAACAACAACACCAATAACTCAACAAACAATAACACAAATAATCCAGCAAACAACAACACCAACGGAAACAACACCAACGGAAACAACACCACAGGCAACAACAACACCAACAACAACACCAACAACCCAGACCCCTGCGAGGCGGGAGACGAGGTCGCCCTGGCCGACCTCGGGCCGAGCGGCGGCAGCCTGAGCGTCGGCGGGATGACGCTGGAGGTCCCTGCGGGGGCCCTCGCCGCCCCGACGCGCGTGCGGCTGACCCGGCTGAGCTGCGCGGACCCGACGCATTACGCGGCCCTCTCCCCGGTCTTCCGGGTGGAGCCGAGCGGCGAGGCGTGGGTCGGCGCCGCGACCGCACGGGTGGGCTTTGTGGGGGACGGGGCGCGGGCGGGGCTGGTCGTGGCGCCTACGCTGGAGGACTCCCCCGAGGTGGCGGGCGGCAGCGCCGCAGGCGCGGAGTGGGTCGGGCCGGTGACCTCGGGCGGCGTGCTCTACGTCGCAGACGTGGGGGTGGCCCGCTACCCCGCCGCCGGGGCGGCGTGGGGGCAGTGGGTGCGGGAGGATGATCCGGCGCAGGCGTGCCCGCGCGACGGCAGCGCGCCCTGCCTCCACGGCGGTGAGACGCGCGCCCTCCGCGCCCCGGACCACATCACCACCTGCGAGGGCTTGAGCGTGCGCGACGCGCTGGGCGCCTTCAACTGGCGCTGCGAGAGCGTCGGCGGCGCGCCGCTCTTCGTGAGCGAGGGCCTGGCGCCGGGGGTGCTCCTCTCGGAGCTGCTGGATCTGGACGCGCTGGCGTGGCGCCCCAACGCCCTCGTCCTGACGCTGGGCGGCCCGCGCGGCCCCGAGGTCTACCGCTCCCCCGAGCGGGCGTGGTGGGACAACCCCATCCTCGACGCCGGCGCCGCGGGCAGCGTCGGCCAACCCGGGCAGATCCTCCTCGTCGGGCCGGGCGGCGCGGGGGGAGCGTGGAGCTTCGCCGCCGATCAGGTCGCCCTCGTCTTCCGCCCCGAGGTCACCGCCGCGGGCAGCGTCTCCATCAGCGGCCGCGCCTTCACCTGGCTGGAGCGCCCCCGCGCCGCCGCCTCCAGCGGCAGCGTCCAGTGGCTCAACGCCGCCTGGAGCACCGGGCGCGGCGTCGCCACAGGCGAGGTCGCCAGCGGCGACGGCGTCGTCCTGGACCGCTCACCGGGCGCCCGCCTCATCCAGGCCGAGATCGGCCGCGCCCAGGGGACCAGCCTCCGGCTGGAGCGCGCCAACGACGCCACCCTGGAGGACGTCACCGTCACCCCGGGGGCCAGCTGGGCCCTCCGCGTCATCCAGACCCAGCGCGCCACCCTCCGCGGCCTCGACGTCACCACCTCCGGCCTCAGCCAGGCTCAGATCGTCGAGAGCGCAGACCTCCGCGTGGAGGGGCTCCTGCTGCGCAACGCTCTGGCGACGCCGCGCACGGGCCTCCAGCTCGCCAACACCCAGCGCGTCCACCTCAGCGACGTCCGCCTGGAGGGCCTCACCCTCGACATCAGCGCCGACAGCAGCGCCATCACCCTGGAGGACGTCGAGGCGGTCGGCGGCGGCCTCAAGATCCAGGGCTCCTTCAACCGCGTCCTCCGCGCCCGCCTCGCCAACACCCAGGGCATCGCCGTCCAGATCGCCGCCAGCGACCTCCAGCGCCCCGCCCAGGGCAACGTCCTCCGGGATCTCCGCATCACCAACGCCGCCCAGGCCCTCGTCTTCGGCAACGCCGCCCACAACAACCTCGTCTCCGGCGCCCTCATCCAGGGCGGCGCCCAGGGGATCACCCTGGGCGGCAGCGCCGCCGGGGCCAACAACAACCTCCTGCGCGGCGTCACCGTCGCCAATCAGATCCTCGCCGCCGTCAAGATCACCCGCGGCGACGGCAACCGCCTGGAGCACCTGGCCCTCATCAACAGCGGCATGGGCGTCGCCTGGGAGAGCGCCGGCGCACCCAGCAACACCCACCTCCGCGACCTCGCCGTCAGCCACAGCGCCCGCTACGGCGTCGAGATCCCCGGCGGCGTCGGCGCCATCACCTTCGCCGGCGGCCTCGCCTTCGGCGCCAACGCCCTGGGCAGCTGCGCTACACCCGACGGCCTCGGCTGCGCCTCGCCCCTCTTCAACGGCGCCCAGCTCCGCGAGAGCGCCAGCCTCCGCACCTCCTTCGTCGGGGAGGTCCTCACCGACGACGCCGTCAACCCAAGCGACGACAACGGACGCGCACGCGTCGAGGCCATCACCGAGTGGCTCCGCTTCGAAGACGAGCTGCGCGGCTGGGGGCTCGCGGGCAACGGCGCCGCCTTCCCCGATCTCTCCCAGGCCGGCCTCTGCGCCGCAGGCAACAGCTGCCGCATCTTCGACATGAACCTCCGCAGCACCGACGACATCGCCCTCAACGCCACCCCCGACCCCCACGCAGGCGACGTCGCACGCGAGCACACCCTCTGGACCAGCGCACCGCCCGCCAACGACGCCGCCTGCGCCGCCCTCTTCCCCGCCGCACGCCTCCTCCAGGGACGCTGCACCCTCCGCTACCTCCCCGACGCCGCCGAGCTGGAAGGCGACGGCGACGGCCTCTGCGCCAGCCAGGAGCGCTGCCTCCGCTGGCGCAACCTCGGCGTGTACCAGGGACACGGCGATCTCCTCGACGACGCCACCACCGCAGGGCCGCTCATCACCGGCGCACGCCTGACGCGCCACGCCCAGAACGGGCGATGAGCGCCAACGAGGAGACAACACCCCGTTGACAGGGCTGCGCGTCGAGCGTACACTTTAAAATATTTGCAAGGGTGAGCCGCGACCCTTGCCCCCCAACGGCTTGAGAGAGATCATGCCCCACCGCTCCGCCATCGCCACCTCGGAGCTTGCTCGCCTCCTCGGCGCGCTCGCACACAGACACCGCATCCAGATCATCGAAGAGCTGCGCCGCGGCGAGCAGGACGTCACGTCCCTCACCAACACCCTCGCCATCAGCACCTCCCGCGTCTCACAGCACCTCCGCGTCCTCAAGGCGCACCACCTCCTCCAGGAGCGCCGCGACGGCAGGCACGTCTTCTACAGCCTCGTCGAACCCGACGTCGCCACCTGGCTCGCCCAGGGCCTCAGCTTCGTCGAAGCCGAGCTGATCGATCCCCACGCCATCCACGAGGCCATCGAGCACGCGCGCCTCTCCTGGCTCGAAGACTGACCCGCACACTTTAAAAAATCTGCAAGTGACCCTTGACAGGCGCCGACGTCGTCACCAAGATGGCAACCTGTGGTTGAATATTTGAACCTCTCTTAAAGAGTTCAACCCAGCCTCTCTCGCTGCGCCTCAGGAGCTGCCATGAAAGCCTTGATCAAGGGTCTCCATCACTTCTCCAACCACGAGTTCACCCACTACGCCGAGCTCTTCGAGCGCCTCACCCGCGAAGGGCAGAAGCCCGAGACCCTCTTCATCACCTGCTCCGACTCGCGCGTCGTCCCCTGCCTCATCACCCACGCCAACCCCGGCGACCTCTTCGTCATCCGCAACGCGGGGAACATCGTCCCTCCCTACGGCGCCGGCGATGAGGGCATGGAGGGCACCATCGAGTACGCCGTCCGCGTCCTCGGCGTCACCGACATCGTCGTCTGCGGACACTCCCACTGCGGCGCCCTCCAGGGCGCCCTCGCGCCCGAAAAACTCCAGGCCCTCCCCGCCGTGCAGCGCTGGCTCCGCCACACCGCCCGCACCCGACAGATCATCGCGGACCACTACAACAACCTCACCCCCGACCTGAAGCTGGAGGTCGCCATCCAGGAGAACGTCCTCGCCCAGGTCGAGTCCCTCCGCACACACCCCTGCGTCGCCTCGCGCCTCGCGGACCGAAGCCTCCACATCCACGCCTGGGTCTACAAGATGGAGGGCGGCTACGTCCTCAGCTACGACGCCGAGACCGAGCTCTTCCAGCGCATCAACACCGAGCCTGGCGGCGCCTACGCACCCGCCACCCAGCGACGCCAAAACCCCACCCGCCCCCAGGCCGCCTGAGCACCGCGATCCACGGAGCCCCCATGTCCTCCCCCATCCTCGCCTATGTCGGCCTGGAGCGCCTCGCGCCCGGCGCCATCGCCAGGGAGGTCATGGCCTCCTTCGTCGTCTTCCTCGTCGCTCTCCCCCTCTGCATGGGCGTCGCCATCGCCAGCGGCGTCCCCCCTGCCCTCGGCCTCATCACGGGCATCATCGGCGGCCTCGTCGTCGCCCCCCTCGCCGGGTGCCGACTCCAGGTCAGCGGACCCGCCGCGGGCCTCACCGTCATCATCTGGGACATCGTCCAGAACCACGGCCTCCCCACCCTCGGCCTCATCGTCCTCGCCGCGGGCATCCTCCAGATCGCCGCGGGCCTCCTCCGCTTCGGCCAGTGGTTCCGCGCCGTCTCGCCCGCCGTCATCCGCGGCATGCTCGCAGGCATCGGCGTCCTCATCTTCGCCAGCCAGCTCCACGTCATGCTGGACGACAAGCCCAAGGGCAGCGGCCTCCAGAACCTCATCACCATCCCCCAGGCCCTCTACAAGAGCGTCTTCCCCCTCGACGGCAGCACGCACCACATGGCCGCCCTCGTCGGCCTCGTCACCATCGCCGCCATCATCACCTGGGAGACGCTACGGCCCGCGCGCCTCAAGATGATCCCCGGCGCACTCCTCGGCGTCATCGCCGGCGCCGCCCTCGCCGCCGCCCTCGACCTCCCCGTCCTCCTCGTCACCGTCCCCCAGAGCCTCACCGAGAGCACCCACCTCCTCTCCCTCACCTCCCTCCCCTCCCTCCTCGACGGCTCCATCATCCTCGCCATCGTCACCCTCGCCGCCGTCGCCAGCGCCGAGACCATGCTCTCCGTCACCGCCGTCGACGCCATGCACACCGGCCCACGCGCCAACTACAACGTCGAGCTGATCTCCCAGGGCGTCGGCAACATCCTCTGCGGGCTCCTCGGCGCCCTCCCCATGACCGGCGTCATCGTCCGCAGCTCCGCCAACGTCGACGCCGGCGCCACCTCGCGCATCTCCGCCTTCCTCCACGGCGCCTGGCTCCTCCTCTTCGTCGCCGCCCTCCCCTTCGTCCTCGCCTATATCCCCACCGCCAGCCTCGCCGCCATCCTCGTCTACACCGGCTACAAGCTCGTCAACCCCAAAGGCATCCTGGAGATGTGGCGCTTCGACAAGGTCAAGGTCCTCATCTTCGCCACCACCGTCGTCTCCATCGTCGCCACCGACCTCCTCACCGGCATCCTCATCGGCGTCGGCTTCTCCGTCGCCCGCCTCGCCGTCCGGCTCGGACGACTCGACGCCCACGTCGAGCCCGTCCCCGGTGAGCCCGCCGTCACCCTCCACCTCAGCGGCGCCGCCACCTTCATCACCCTCCCCCGGCTCGCCGCCACCCTCGACGCCATCCCCGAAGGTGTCGAGGTCCGCGTCGATATGACACGCCTCGGACACATCGACCACGCCTGCATCGAGCTCATCCAGACCTGGCGCAAGGCGCGCGCCGCCAAGGGCAACACCCTCCACCTCGGCTGGGACGAGATGTTCAACCGCTACAAGACCGGGCACGACCCCTCCACCCTCCGCTTTGAGCACCGCGACGACGCCAGCGCTCCCAAAGAGGACGCCGACCCGACACCCTCAGCGGCGTGCCCCCCCCGGGGCCGGAACGTCCTGCTCCGCTTCGCTGCTCAGGACGAACGGCCCCGGTCCCCCCCGTTTCGGGGGGACACCGACGGGTCGCAGGGGCGCGGGGGGGGACGGGTGGAGAGCGACCGCAGAGCGCGCGGTCGGTCGCAGCGGCCGGCGCCCCCCCTCACCGGTGGTGCCGGCTGCCTTCTACCAGGTCAG
>CAUJGC010000014.1 GCA_963169075.1 Myxococcota bacterium | reverse complement strand
AGGTGCGTCCTTTGCGGACGGCCTGGACGAAGGAGAGGCCGAGGAAGTAGGGGGCTTCGAGGCTGCGGCGCAGAATGAGGGGGGCGCTCTTGAGGGCGGGGGTGTCGGGGGTGCTCTGCTGGATGAGGCCCTGGATGAGGGAGGCGAGGAGGGGGTTGTCGATGAAGGAGGTCTGGGAGTTGGCGGGGAGGGCGCCCTGCTCGGCCAGGAGCCAGTCGATCATGGCGACGGTGGCGTCTCCTTCGATGAGGCCGGTGCGTGCGAGGGCGCGGTCGCCGTTGGTGAAGGAGCCTGCCTGACCGGAGCGCGGGGGGTGGATGAGGCGGAGGGTGAAGTGCTGGTCCTGGATCGCGTGGAAGATCTCGTGGGCCATGGTGATCGCGGCGGCGTCGGGATCGCCGCCGTCGATGAGGACGAGGGCCTGGGTGCGGGTGTCGTAGTAGCCCGCGATCTGCTCGGTGAGGAGGGCGAGGAGGAGCTCTTCGTAGCGGGTGTCTTCCGGGAGGAGGCCGAGCTGCTTGAGGAGGGTGGCCTCGCCTTCGATCTCGCCGGGGGCGTACTCGGTCTTGAGGCGCTGGGCGAGGTCGTCGCGGAGCTGGTCGCGGGTCTTGACGCTGGTCTGGAGGGGGTGATGGAGGAGGCGGCTGCGCCGCGCGCCGACGCGCTGCGCGATGGCGTCGGTGCGCTCCAGGAGAGGGTGTGCTGGCGCCTCCTGGCCCCAGGCGTCGGGGCAGGCGAGGAGGAGGGAGACGAGGGTGAGGGCAGCGGCGAGGAGGTTTGAACGGGAGGGGGGCATGTGTGCTATGCTCACGGGCGTGGCGAGCGCCCGGGGCGCTCGCGGTCCAGCGCTCCAGCATAGAGGGGTCATCACAGGATGGGAAGGTTGTGGCGGCGCGGGTGGTGGGTGTGGGTCGCGGCGGCGACGGTGTGGGCGCCGTCGTGCGGCCTGGACGTCACCTTCGACGAGGAGGCGCGGGGCGCGATCGGGCGCTACGAGCCCGCGGGCGCCGCTGACGCTGGCGCGGCGGAGGTGGACGCCGACGAGGAGAGGGCGCCGCTGGAGGGTGCGCTCTCGCATGCAGGCTGGGGTGCTGTGCTGGGGCGGTGGCTCCAGGGGGGGTGCGTGGACTATGCGGGGCTTGGGGGCTCGGCGGAGTCGCGGGGGCTGCTGGCGCTCTATCTGGACCAGCTGCGGCGCGTCGATCTGGAGGCGCCGCTGCCCGCCGAGGAGCGCCGCGCGCTGTGGATCAACGCCTACAACGCCTCGGCGGTGGCGGGGGTGGTCCAGGAGCTTGAGGTGAATCCGGGCTTTCGGGTGGACCAGAGCGGGTTCTCGTTCTTCAGCGAGCGCCGCTTTGTGGTGGGCGGGCTGGTGCTCTCGCTGGATCAGATGGAGCATGGGGCGCTGCGGGGGCAGGCCGATCACCCCTCGCTGGCCGGGCTGGACGCGGAGACGAAGGCGGCGCTGGGGCGGGAGTCGGCGGCGATGGGCGGGCTGGACCCCCGGATTCACTTCGCGGTGAACTGCGCGTCGCGCTCGTGCCCGGACCTGCTGGCGGAGCCCTACCGTGGCGAGGCGCTGGATGAGCAGCTGGAGGCGCAGACGCGCCGCTTTCTGGGGGACGCGACGAAGGGGGCGGGGCCTGAGGGGATCAGCATGCTCTTCACCTGGTTTGAGGGGGACTTCACAGGCGGCGGGAGCGTCGCGTCGTTCATCGAGGCCCACCGCGCAGGCGGGCTGGACGGCGTGCTGCTAGGCGAGGCGCTGCCCTACGACTGGGCGCTCAACGGGGTGGCCGCAGGCCAGCCCCAGTGCGAGGAGTGAGGAGGCGAGATGCCGCGCCGCGATGTGTGGTTGGAGCCGGGGGTGGGGCGGAGCCCCGAGACGATGTGGGAGCGCGCCGCGCGCCGCGTGGTGGTGGGCGCGCTCCTGGTGGTGGTGGTGGCCTTCATGTTCGGCTTCCCGCTGCTGGAGCGGCGGATGCACATCAGCGCGCTGCGCACGGGGGCGCCCGAGCAGTGGGGGAGCCACCTGGCGGCGCTCTGCGGCATCCGCGGCGGCCGGGGCGATCTCTACGAGCACCTCCAGACGTTGGAGGGGGAGCCGCGGCGCCAGCTCCTGGGCGCGCTGGTCGAGCGGGGCTGCCTGGAGGACATGAGCGCCGACGTCCAGACCGAGGCCTACTTCATGGAGGAGGGGCGCCAGGAGGAGCGCGCGGTCGCCGCGGCGCCGCCGGCCTGGTTGATCGGGGTGCTGGAGCGCGCCGGGGAGGTGCTGGGGCGGGCCGCGCCGGGGGAGCCGCACGCAGCGCGCGCGCTGCGTGTGCTGGAGCGTCGCTGGGGGACGTTGGGGCCGACGCAGCGGCGTCGCTTCGCGCTGGGGATCGCGCGGCAGCTCCCCGATCCGATCGCGCGGCGCCTCCTGCTCCTGGACGGCGCGCTCTTCATCCCGGCGCTCTTCGAGCACCTGGGCGGCGCGCCTGCTGACGCCGTCGCCGCCGCGCGCGGCCTGGAGCTGTTGACCCCGCTGATGGACCCGGCGCAGAAGCTGGAGCTGGAGCTGTGGCTCGCCAACGCGGGTCCGCTGGCGGCGGAGGTGTCCGCCGGTGCGGCGCCTGAGGGCGTCGCGCCGCCGTCGTCTGCGGCCTCGCCTGCCGCGACCGTCGCGGCGCCAGCGAGCGCCGAGGCGCCCTCCTGGGAGGGCCCCCCGGCGCCCGCGCCGGGTGAGCCGGCGTCGGCGCCGACGCTCCCGCCGCCGCTGCCGGAGGTGCAGCCTGTCCTCCCGCAGCCGGAGGTCGCGCCGCAGCCGGAGGTCGCGCCGCAGCCACCGGTGAGCGCTGCGCCTGAGGCGCCCAGCTCGGCAGCCTCGAGCGTTGCCCCTGCATCGTCGCCAGCTTCGGTGCCAGCTTCGGCGCCAGCTTCGGCGCCAGCTTCGGCGCCTGTGTCGGCGCCTGTGTCGGCGCCTGCATCGGCGCCCGCTGCGGTGCCCTCGACCGCTGCGCCCGTGGCCCCTGGGAGCGCCGCAGCGCCTTCAGGTGAGGCGCCGGAGGGTTCGTCCGAGGGTGAGTGACCCTGGGCGGCGCAGGGGCTCCTGAGGGCGCTGGTGTGGCTTGGAGGGGATGAAGCGCCGCGTCCAGGCTGTTGGGGGGAGGTGTTCCTCGGGGTTGGGTTCGTTCAGGAGAGCCGCGCATGTCATCGTCTTTGCCTCCTTCGCCGCGTCGATGGGGCCACGCTCCGGATGTGGCAGACCTCTTTACAGGGGCTGCCTGGGTCGTGGTGCTCGGGGTGGCGGGGATGTTGGCAGGCTGCGTGCTGGGCGCGCTGCTGGGGTGGCTGGTCTGCGTCTTCTTCAGCGATCCGCGGCTCGGCGGGTGGGAGCTCACAGGGACGCACGCGATCCTCTTCGCGGCGCCGGGGATGGCGCTGGCGCTGCTCGCGGTGGTCCTGCAGGCGCATGTTCGGGCGCCGATGGAGGTCTATCTTCGGGAGGAGGACCTGCTGGTGAGGGGCCTGGGGCCCTCGGTGCGGCTCCGGCCGGAGGAGGTCGAGGACGCGCGCGTGGTGGTGCTTGGGTCGGGCGGCGAGGTGGGCGAGCGGGCGCTGGTGTTGAGCACGCGCTGGCGTGATGTCGTGGTGCGGGCCGATCGGCTCGTGCCGGGGGTGGACGCTGCGCTCCAGGCGAAGGTGTTCGAGGAGCTGGCCGGCGCGGTGGGGGCGTGGCTGGAGCGCGGCGGGGCCCCGCTGCTCTGGGGAGTTCCGGCGTCCTCGGTGCTGTGCTGGCAGCGCCCGGTGCGGTGGCTCCTGGCGTGGCCGCACCGTCGTTGGCTCGTGGCGCGGTCGCGGCGGTGGCGGCTGGGGGCGTCGCCGCCTGATCACACGCGCCGCCTGCCGCCGCTGGCGTGGGCGTGGCAGCTGCGCGGTCGTCGCTGGTGGCTCCTGGTCGCGGCAGCGGCGCTGGTCGCGGCGTTCTGGGCCTGGGAGGCGCCCTGGGCGCCCTGGGCGTTGCAGGGGGTGGGCCTCCTGGCGGGGCCGCTGCTCTGGGCGCTCAACGCGGGGTTGGACGCTGCGGCGCGCGCTTCAGGGCCCGGGCGGGTAGCGCCCGAGGCGTGGATCGGGCGCAGCGAGGTGCCGCGTCGCGGCGGGGGCTCCCGGTGGCTCCCGGCGCCGCGGTGCGAGGTGGACTTCGGGGGGCGCGAGGTGCGGCGCCCCGATGGGCGGCTGCTGGGCTTCGACGAGGTGGTGGAGGTGGTCTATGGGCCGCCGTCGTCGCTGAGCGGCGATCTGGTGGAGCGCTCCTTCGCGGCGAGCGCGTGGCACCTGGCGCTGACCACCGCGTCGGGGGCGGGCCGCCCGGTGGCGATCTACGGCAACGCCAGCGTGGACATGGTGCGCTATGGCGATCTGGACGCAGGCTACGCAGCCTACAACTGGGGGTTGGCCCGGGCGCTGGCGCTGGCCTGCGCCTCGCCGCTCCGGCTCGCGCAGGGGCGCCTCGCTGCGACGCAGGTCGGGCGGAGCCTGATCGAGCAGGTGGGGAGCGACGTGACGCGCTACGATCCGGCGCCGCTGGAGGCGGCGCTCCAGGCGCGGGGCGCGCGTCGCGGCGTCCACCTCCAGAGCAGCCCGGAGCACCTCCTGGCCTGGGGCGCGCTGGCGCGTCGCCCCGAGGCCAGCGCGACCCCGCCCCTCTACAAGCTCCTGGCCGCGGCGGGGCTGGCGGCGCTGGGGTGCGCCGGGTGGCCGCTGGCCGGGCTCCTGGTGAGCTACCTGCTCGCCCGGAGCCTCTCGGAGTGGATCAGCCTCCGCCACGCCGAGACGCCGGGCTTCCTGCTGCGCGGCGATGGGATCTGGGTCCGGGGCGAGCACCTCCCCTGGGAGGAGGCCGAGTGCGCGACCCTGATGCCGGTGACGGCGGGGCCGATCCTCTTCTGCGGCTCCAGCCGCGTGCTGGTGGTGGGGCACCTGGGGCGCTCCTACGAAGAGCGGGCGTGGCTGGGGTGCGCGGCCTGGGCGTGGCTCCAGCGCCGCGCCGAGGGGCCAGGGGAGGCCCGCTGAGGCGAGGTGGATTCTTGTCAGGGGGGCAGGCGTGTGCTTATATGGGCGCAGCATCAAGGGGCGCGGGCTCTGAGCGCAGACCCAAGCCATTCAGCGCAATCCAAGGCGAGGCGCCGGGATGATCGTCAGCTGCAGTCGGTGTTCTTCAAGGTATCGGGTCAGCGAAGACAAGCTCCCCACCAGCGGCGGCAACATCCAATGCCCAAGCTGCGGCCACGTCTTCTTCGTGGAGCCTCCCAAGCCTGCGGCGGAGCTGCTCCAGGCCCTCCCCGAGGGCGCTGAGGCCAGCGTCGAAGACGACGGGATGCCCACCACCGTCGGCATGACCGCGGCGCAGCTCCTCGCCGGAGCCCAGGGCGTCGCGGCGCCTGTCCCCGAGATCAGCGAGCGCCCCCAGACCAAGGGGGACGCCTGGAAGCTCAAGACCAGCTTCGGGCTGGTCTATGACTTCCCCGATACGGCCAGCCTCCAGGCCTGGCTCTCGGGGCGCGAGGATCTGGACGGCTACCTCCTCAGCCGGGACGGCACCGACTACAAGGCCCTCGATCAGCACCGCGAGGTCATGACCCCGGCGCTGCGGGCGAAGATCACCGCCGCCGCGGCTGGCCTCACCCGCAAGCCCGCTCCCGTGCCCTCCGCCTCGAACATGGCGGCGCGCGGCGCCGAGCCGGCGCCTGCGGAGGCCAAGAAGGCCGAGCCCCGCACCTCGGTCGAGTTCAAGAAGCCTGAGGTAAATCAAGATCTTGCAAAGTCGGCAGAGCCATCCTCCGGCCCCGGCGCCAAGACCAGAGCCCCCAAGGGCCCGACCTCCCGGACCTCGGCGCCCGCGCGCCCGGCGGCGCGCCCGAAGCCGCGCCCCCGCGGCGGCCTCCCTGTCGAGGAGAAGCCCAACCGCCTGCCGCTCCTGATCGGCGTCGTCGTCGTCCTCCTCATCGGCGCGGCGACCCTCCACTTCACCGGTGTGGTGAACCTCGGGCGCCTCTTCAAGGGGCGCGACGCCGGCCCGGTCGCGCAGGGGAGCAGCGTCCCCGCCAGCGCCCCCGCCGGTCCAGCAGCGCCGCCCCTCACCCTCCCGCCGCCTCCGGCTGAGGCGGGCGCTGGCGGCGCTGAGGGGCCAGGGAGCCTCAGCCCCTTCTCGCAGGACGGGCACATCCGCGCCCTCATCCAGCAGGCCGAGCAGGAGCTGGGCGAGCGCGAGTACGACAAGGCCATCGCGACGCTGGAGAGCGCGCGCAACCTCGCCCCAGACAACCCCGAGATCTTCCGCCTCCTGGAGCGCGCGTGGTCACGCCAGGGCGACCGCGACAAGGCTCGAGAGGCTCGGGAGCGCTACGAGGCCCTTGAGGCGTCACCGTGAGCGGAGCGTCGCTCAGGCGGCCGCTGGAGTAAGGGATGGACATCCGCTGCCCACAGTGCTCGACCCTCTACGAGTTTGACCAGAGTCGCATCCGCGGCCGCTCGGTCAACTTCAAGTGCAGCCAGTGCGGGGCGGTCTTCCGCATCCAGGGCCCCGGCGCCGAGTCGGAGCCCGCGATCCCCGCGCGCCCCAAGGCGCGCTGGATGATCCGCACCGCGAGCGGTGACGTCCTCTACTTCTCCGGCCTGGAGAACCTCCAGAAGTGGATCATCGATCGCAAGGTGGTCCGCGTCGATGAGATCAGCCGCACCGGTCAGCGCTGGAAGCCCCTGGGAGAGATCAGCGAGCTCTCCAGCTTCTTCCAGGTCGCGGAGAGCATCGAGCGCGTGCAGCCGCCCGCCCCCGCGCCGCCTGCGCCTGCGCCGCTGCCTCCTGCGCCGCTGCCGCCTGCCCCCGCGCCGCCTGTGCTCGCCCCGGCGCCGCCGAAGCCTGCGCCGCCTCCGCCAGCGCCTGCGCCGCCTCCCCCACAGCCCCCCATGCCTACGGCGCGCGCGCCGCGCGCGACCGCGCCGCCTCCCCCGGCGCCGCCTGCTGGCGGGATGGAGACCGGGGGCTGGTCCCTGGGCGGGGAGACCGCGCCGCCGCGCGCGGCGCGACGTGACGGGGAGCTGGATCTCGCCTCGGAGCTGGGCGCCCGGCCGGGGAGCCCCCGCAGCGGCTCCTCCACCGGCCTGATCGTGGTCGTGGTGCTCATCGCGCTGCTCCTGGGAGCCGGCGCTGGCGTCTACCTCTTCCGACCTGATCTCCTCGGCCTGGCGCCTGCGCCGGGCGCCGCGCCGGAGGCCGACGCGGAGGTGCGCATCGTCGCCCTTGGGCAGGACGCCGCGCCGTCGTCGCCCGACGCCGCCGAGGCGGCGCCTGACGCCGCCGCTGCGCCCGACGCCCCCCCGGACGCTCCCCCCGACGTCCGTCAGGAGGAGCGACCCGCCTCCGCGACGCCGCGCCGCGCCGCCGAGGAGGAGGTCACAGGAGGCAGCTTCGACGCGCTGATGCGCCAGGGGAACAACTTCCTCCGCGCAGGGCGCGGAGACAAGGCGCTCCAGGCCTTCCAGGCCGCCGCAGACCAGCGCCCGCAGAACTCGGAGGCCATCGCAGGGACCGGCTGGGCCTACCTGGCGACGGGGAACCCCACCGCGGCGGTCGGCGCCTTCCAGCGCGCCATCGCCTCCAACAACCGCTACGGAGACGCCTACATCGGGCTCGGCCAGGCTCACCGCAACCTCGGCCAGAAGGCGCAGGCCCTCCAGGCCTACGAGCGCTACCTGTCCCTCTACCCCAGCGGCCCCAAGGCCAGCATCGCCAACCACCAGGCGGAGAAGCTCCGCGATGAGGTGGCGCCGCCTGCGACGGCTGCGCCGCCGCCTGCGACGACGCCGCCGCCCGCGACGGCGCCGCCGCCTGTGAGCGTCGCGCCGCCCGTCAGCGTCGCGCCGCCTCCGCAGCCGGAGTAGCGGGGTCCAGGGTCGCGGCCCTGGCCGCCGGGGGGGTCGCGAATCCTTGATAAATTGTGTTTATTTTTGTTGGGGTTGGTTCGTTGTTTGGGGTGGGCG
>CAUJGC010000013.1 GCA_963169075.1 Myxococcota bacterium | reverse complement strand
GCCTTCCTGGCCTTCACAGGTCGCGTTTGACCTCCACACGCCACAGCCGCGTGGCGGCGATGCTTCGAGCCCTTTGAAGTCAGAACGTCCAAAAACCTTATCCCACGACCTCGTGACGGGGGGACACCGACCTCCCTCGCTCCGCTCGCTCGCCATCCCTCCCTCGCTCCGCTCGCTCGCCATCCCTCCCTCGCTCCGCTCGCTCGCCAGCGACCCGTCGGTGTCCCCCCGTCACGGGGGGGACCGGGGGCGTTCGTCCAATCCCGGAGGGTTGGACGTTACGCCCCCGGGGGGGTCACTGCGTCGCTGTCTCCACCAGGCGCACCCACGGGTCCCGGGGGCGCTCGCCGCTGGAGGACTTGAGCTTGGAGATCGAGGAGGACGGCGTGGGCAAGAGCGGGGCGTAGGCGTGGCAGAGGGTCGCCGTCTCCAGCACCAGGCGCGGGACGCGCTGGCCGTGGCTGGGGCCGCCGTTGAGGCGCAGCGGGTACTCATACGCCGTGTAGAGCTCCCAGAGGATCGACTCCAGCTCCGGGTCCATGGACTCCACCGGGAGCGCCAGCTGCTCCTTGGCGCGGCGGCGGTCGATGGGGTGCGCCAGCGGGGAGGAGGGCTGGAGGAGCGCCTCCAGCATCGCCTCGCTCTGCGCCTCCTGGCGACGCTGCACCCGCGCGGACATCAGCTCGCGGAGCGCCACCTCCAGCCGGGCGAAGAGGTAGCGCGCGCTGCCCAGGCGCGCCGCGCCCGCTCCCTGAGCCAGCAGCGTCAGCGCCGCCGCCTGGTGCTCGGGGGACGTCAGCCCCCCCTCGCGCAGGAGGCGCTGGAGATGCTGGGCCTCCGCCAGCTGCTCCGCGCCGCCCAGGCCCCCCAGCGTCCCCAGCGGGTGCATCAGCAGCCGATCCGCGCCCACCGCCAGCAGCGTCCCCACCCCGCGCGCGTCGTGCGGGATGATCACCTCCAGCTCCCGGGCGTGCTCCCGCAGCAGCGCCACCAGGCGCAGCGCGTGATCCAGCTCGCGGTGCGACGCGTCCAGATCACCCTCCGCTGCACGCGGCACCCCCACCACCAGCGCCACCCGATCATGCAGGCGGCTCCCCGCGCTCCGCAGGTGCTCAAAAATGTAGCGCAGCGTGCTCTCCGGCGCCTCGCCGCCCAGCGTGTTCAGGTAGACCAGCACCGTCGCCTCGCGGTTCGCCGCGAGGCGCTGGAGCAGCCGCTTGCGCGAGGCGCTGTAGCCCAGCGTCAGCCCGTCCTCCCCCGGCGCGCTCCGGGGGCCCTCCTCGCTCGCCTCGGCGTCGGCGCCGCCTGAGGGGAGCCCGGGCGGCTCGGGGCTCGTCCCCAGCGCGCGCTGAAGCAGGCGCTTCATCGGCTCACCGCAGCGTGAACTCGGCGCGACGGTTGCGCGCGAAGCCCGCGTCCGTCCCCGAGCTGTCCGCCGGCTTCTCCTCGCCCCACGAGAGCACCCCCAGGCGGGCGCCGTCGATCCCGAGCTGCATCAGGTACTTGCGCACCGCCTGCGCGCGGCGCTCGCCCAGCGCGATGTTGTACTCCGTCGCGCCCCGCTCGTCGCAGTGCCCCTCCACCGTCACCTGCGCGTCGGAGAACTCCCGCAGCAGCTCCGCGTTGGCCTGGAGCGTCGCCCGCGCCTCCTCCGAGAGGTTCGACTCGTTGTAGGGGAAGTAGATCGTCTTCAGCATCGCCGCCTCCAGCTTCGCCGGACGATCCCCGCCGCTCTGAGCGCCCGAGCCCGCCGCCAGCGCCGCCTTCGCCTTCTGGCACTCCTCCCAGTTGGCTTCGCCTTTCGCCTTCGCCTTCTGCGCGAGCTGGTAGGCCGCGTCGGCCTTGATCGCCGCCTCGTCGTAGTCGCCGCTCTCCACCAGCGCCTTGGCCTGGCGCAGCATGTCCTCGGCCTGGCGGTACTCCTCCTCGGCGCACTCCGAGACACGGGTCGCGTCCAGGAGCGCGTCCTCCGCCTTCTTCATCAGGTCGTTCGGCGGCTCGGCGCAGGCGCCGAGCAGGAGCGTGAGCAGCAGCAGGAGCGCGCCGAAGGCGCCCCAGCGAGCGCGCCGCGCGTCCGTGCGCAGCGTCCAGGTGGCCTCTACCATCATGGCTTTATGATCCTTGTTGTATCGCGTTTTGGATATATCTTGGTATATCTTGGGGTTCTTGGGGCGCGGCGCTCACTTGGCCCACTGGGGAGAGGAGAAGCCGGAGCCGGACTGGGTGATGAGGACCTGGTGGCTGCCGTCTTCGCGCATGATGTAGATGCGAGGACCGGCGCCGCCTCGGGAGGAGACGAAGACGATGTAGCGCCCGTTGGGGGAGAAGCTGGGGTCTTCGTTGGAGCCCTGGTTCTGGGTGAGGCGCTCGATGGCCCCGCCCAGATCGACGGTGAAGATGTCGAAGGCGCCGCGCTCATCGCGGGCGGAGAAGACGATGCGGTCGCCCTGGGGGGACCAGTCGGGGTTGGTGTTGTAGGTCCCCTGGTGGGTGAGGCGCCGCGGGTCGGAGCCGTCCGCGTTCATGACGTAGATCTGGGGGTTGCCCGCGCGATCGGAGACAAACGCGATGCGGGCGCAGTCGGGGGACCAGGTCGGGCTGGTGTCGATGCCCCAGTGGTCGGTGAGCCGCGACTGGATGGCCCCGGTGTTGGGGTCGATCAGGTAGATGTCGGTGTTGGTGCCGCCCTGGGAGAGCGTCACGGCCAGCTTGCCCTTGCAGAAGGCCGCCCCGGAGTTCTGCCCCGGCTGCGAGGACACCAGCTTGTCGCTGCCGCCGCGCCAGAGGTAGAGGTTGGGGTTCCCGTCTTTGTAGGAGGTGTAGTAGACGCCGCCGTTGCCGAAGGTGGGGAGGATGTTGATGGAGTCGTTGTTGGTCAGGCGGCGCAGGTTGGCCCCGTCCATGTCCATCATGTAGACGTTCTTCTGGCCGCTGGCGCCCTTGGCGGTGAAGGTGATGCGGGTGCCGAAGATGCCGCGGTTGCCGGTGTAGTACTCGATCAGGGCGTCCGCGAACTCGTGGGCCTCGCGGCGGAGCTGGTCCCGGCCGACGGCCTTGGGCTCCCACTTGAGGTTGGCCTGGGTCTGCTTGTCCACCAGGAAGAGGCGCATGTCGAGGACGACCTGGCCGGAGGCCTCCTTGAAGCCGCCCTTCACGAGGCCCGAGGCCTTGATGTTGGACCAGTTCTCGAAGTTGATCGTGGTGGGGGTGAGGCCGTCGCTGGAGAGGTCGAAGAAGATCGCGTCCTCGGGGATGAGGGAGAAGTAGCCGGAGATCTGCAGATCCCGCGTGATCGTCTCCCGGACCTCGGCGGCGATGGTGGCGTCGCCGCCGCCGAGGCTCTTGAGGGGCGGGATGGCGATGGGGATCAGCGCGCGCTTGAGGCCGCCGCGGATCTCGATGTCGATGCCGCGGTTGTCGGGCTCCTGGGCGTCGGCCCGGGGGGCCAGGAGGGCGAAGGAGGCGAGGATCGCGGCGAGGACGGTGAAGAGCTTGGTCATGGTCGTCTTGGAGGCTCCGGGAGAAGGCGAGGGGGGGTCAGCGGCCGGTGTACTCCCAGCGGCGGAGGTAGAGGCCGCGGCTGACGACGGCCTGCTTGATCTGGGGATCGTCGGGCATGGTGAGGCGCTGGCCGCCGAAGCGCACCATAAACGCCTTGACCGCGCGCTCAATCGAGATATCAAACTCCGTCTCACCGCTGACCTTGGTCATCGTATAGGAGGTGATGTAGCCGTCGTCGCTGAGGCGGACGGAGACGGCGACCTGTCCGGCCAGCTCGCGGGCGCGCTCGGGGGAGATGGTGGAGGGGACGCGCCACTGGCGGAGGATGTCGCGCATGACCTTGGCCTGGTAGGTGTTCATCAGGTTGGCCATGGCGGCGTCGGAGAGGGTGCCCTCGGGGACGCCGTCCTTGTGCCCCTCGGGCTTGTCGTCGTTGACGGGCCGGTCGGGGTTGTGGAAGCCGGCGAGGATGTCGCGGGTGCTGCGCTTCTCCTTGACCTTCTCGGCGTCCTTGGGGGGGGGCTCCTGGTCCTTCTTCTCCAGGACGACCTTGTTGGGGTCGGGCTTCTCCAGGGGGACGACGTCCTCCTGGACCTGGGGCGGGGGCGGGTTGGCGATGCGGGGGAGGGCGTTGGGGGGGCGCTCCTCCCCGAGCCGGACCAGCTCGACGGGGGTGAAGGGGGCGATCTCCTCTTCGACCTTGGCCTCGATGACCTCGGCGGAGCGGAGGGTGCCGAGGACGATGGCCGCGACGATGACCGCGTGGACGAGCGCCGAGATGCCCACCCCGCCCAGGAGGACCAGGGGCGACTCCTGGCGGTAGTGGCCCAGGCGGTAGACTTCATCGGAGGGGAGGGCGTCTTGGGTCATGGCGTGCCTGCCAGGGGTTCACTCGTCGATGTATTCGGGGTTGGTGACCATGCCGACGTTGGCGACCCCGGCCTTCTTGATCTCGTTCATGACGCCGACGACGAACCCGTAGGGGATCTCGGTGTCGGCCAGGAGGTAGAGGGTCTTCTCCTCCTGCAGCCTGGGGTTGCTGCCGAGGGCGTTGTAGACCTGCTCGAAGCAGGGCGCGAAGCGCTTGGGATCGGTCCCGGTCTTGTTGGCGGAGCAGTCCGAGAGGACGACCTCCCCGAGCTTGACCTTGAGGTCCCGGTCCACCTCCAGGATCATCTTGGAGGTGTCCTTGAGGTTGACGGTGTTGGGGTTCTTCTGGGTGACGGGGAGATCGATGTCCACCTCCCGGTTCTCGTCGTTCTCCTCCTTCGGGATGAGGGGGGAGGCGACCATGAAGATGATCAGGAGGACGAGCATCACGTCCACCATCGGCGTGATGTTGATCTCGGAGACTGTGGTTCGGGAGCCGCCACCCCCGCTGCTCATGCCCATCGGGACCTCCTCGGCGTGTGGTAACGCCGCCAGGGTGACGCGCTATTTCAGGAAGTGGCGCTTGACGATGTTGAGGAAGTCCGCCGAGAAGTTGTCCATCTCGGAGGCGAGGACTTTGACGCGGGTCACGAAGTAGTTGTACGCGACGACGGCGGGGATGGCGGCGAAGAGGCCGATGGCGGTGGCGATGAGGGCCTCCGCGATGGGGCCGGAGACGACGCCCAGGGAGACGGCGTCGCCGCCGGTCAGGTTGTTGATGTTGACGAAGGCGTTCATGATGCCCCAGACGGTGCCGAAGAGGCCCACGAAGGGGGCCGTGGAGCCGATGGTGGCCAGCATCGGGACGAGGGCCTCCATCTGCGTCACCTCGGCGGTGGAGGCGCGGCGCAGGGCGCGCTCGACGTTCTCCAGGCCCCCGAGGGCGCCGGACATGGTCTTGGAGCCGTCGTCCTGGGACTTGAGCTTGGTGAGCTCGATGTAGCCGGCCTTGAAGACCTGCGAGATGGGGGAGCGGGAGTAGGCGCCGGTGGACTGGTAGATCTCATCGAGGCGCTTGGACTGCCAGAACTTGTCCAGGAAGGACGCCGACTCCCGCTGGGCGCGGAAGAAGTAGATGTACTTGTAGGCGATGACGAACCACGAGACGAGCGAGAAGAGGATCAAGAGGATGAGCACGCCGAGGACGACGCCGCTGCTGTCGGCCAGGAGGTCCAGGATGCCCTTGGTCTCCTGTCCTTCTCCGACGGCGGTGACGAGGTGAACCCAGATCGCGTCTTGCATGGATCGTCCGATGGGGCAGAGGGAGCCGCCTGGGGGGGGCTCCGCGTGGGTGTTCGGCGTCGCGCAGGAACACCGGGGTCGCGCCTCGGTGCGGGGTGGTGTAGGTCGCACGCGAGCCGAGCGCAGGTCTTGCCTCTCTAGCACACCCTGCCACGCCGCGCAACGTCGCCCCTGAAAGAGGGGGGTCCGGGGGAGCTTCCCCCGGCCGCCGGAGG